>JACQAF010000232.1 GCA_016195145.1 Rhodospirillales bacterium | reverse complement strand
GGGACGGGCAAGGAGCAGCAGATCCGCATCCAGGCCTCGGGCGGCCTGTCGGAGGGTGAGATCCAGAAAATGGTCAAGGACGCCGAGGCGCATGCGAGCGAAGACAAGAAGCGCCGCGAGCTGATCGAGGCCAAGAACCATGCCGACAGCCTGATCCACACTACCGAAAAGAATCTCAAGGAGCATGGCGATAAGGTTGGCGAGGCCGAAAAGTCGCAGATCGAATCCGACATCGCCGCGTTGAAGGCGGTGATCGACGGCGACGACGCCAAGGCGATTCAGGAAAAGACGCAAGCGCTTCTCCAGTCGTCGATGAAGCTCGGCGAGGCCATGTACAAGGCCAACCAGGCCGGTCCCGGTCCCGGCCCCGATGCGGGCCCCGGCCCCGGCTCCGGTCCCGATGCGGCGGCCGGTCCCGACGCGGCGCCCGGCGGCACGGCTGGACCCCAGGACGGCAAAGTCGTCGACGCGGACTTCGAGGAAGTCGACGAGAAAAAAGGCAAGTCCGCCTGAAGGCAGCGCACGGGAGCTGGCGAAAAAACGACAAATGGCGGGGACGGAATGCTGTTAGCAGTAACTGGCGACGGTTGTCCGCGGCGCGTTTTTGCGGTGCCTGACATCCGTCATGGCTAAACCGGATTATTACGAGACCTTGGGCGTCGCCCGCGAGGCGAGCGCGGAGGACCTGAAAAAGGCCTACCGCAAGCTCGCCATGCAATTTCATCCCGATCGCAACGCGGGCGACAAGAAGGCCGAGCAGCGATTCAAGGAGTTGAGCGAAGCCTACGACATCCTCAAGGACGACCAGAAACGCGCCGCCTATAACCGTTTCGGCCATGCCGCCTTCGAAGGCGGCGCCAACGGCCGCGGCGGGTCCAGGCAGGATTTCGGCTTCGGGGCCGGCGGCTTCGCCGATATTTTCGACGAGATGTTCGGCGAATTCATGGGCGGCCGGCGCGGCCAGGGCCAGGGGCCGAGCCGCGGCGCCGACTTGCGCTACAACCTCGAAATCACTCTTGAAGACGCCTTCGTCGGCAAGCAGGCGAGCGTGCGCGTCGGCACGGCGATGCTGTGCGATTCGTGCAGCGGCACCGGCGCCGAGGCCGGTTCGCGCCCGGTCACCTGCGGCACCTGCCGCGGCCATGGCAAGGTGCGCGCCCAGCAGGGCTTCTTCACCATCGAGCGCACCTGTCCGAGCTGCCACGGCCAGGGGCAGGTGGTCGAGCGGCCGTGCCGGGCCTGCTCCGGCCAGGGCCGGGTGCGGCGCGAACGCACGCTCAATGTCTCGATCCCGCCGGGGGTCGAGGACGGCACGCGCATTCGTCTCGCCGGCGAGGGCGAGGCCGGCTTACGCGCCGCGCCGCCGGGCGATCTTTATATTTTTCTCACCGTCTCGCCGCATCGATTCTTCCAGCGCGACGGCGAGGACATTCACTGCCGGGTGCCGATCCCGATGACGACCGCCGCGCTCGGCGGCGCGATCGAGGTGCCGACCATCGACGGCAGTCGCGCCAAAGTGACGATCCCGGCCGGGACGCAGACCGGCCAGCAATTCCGGCTGCGCAGCAAAGGCATGACCGTATTGCGCGCCCATCATCGCGGCGACATGTTCATCGAGGCGGTGGTCGAAACGCCGCGCAACCTGACCAAGCGCCAGCAGGAAATCCTGCGCGAGTTCGAGAAGGACGCCAATCCCCGCGACACCAGCCCCGAATCCGCCGGCTTCTTCGCCAAGGTGAAGGAGCTGTGGGACGATCTCAGGGATTGAACGCGGCGCCAGGGCGGACTCAGCGCGCGGCGGCCGGCCCGACGTATTCGTAGAGAAAGAAATAGTTTCGTTCGGCGACCAGCCGCCAGCCATTCGCCTCGGCGGCGGGGCGGTCGCCCGGACCGGCAATCGGCACGCCGATATATTTCTGCACGTAATGCGGCCAGTCGACGAACCAGCGGACGCCGCGCGCCCGCAGATAATCCGTCATGCGGTCCTGCCAGGCGAGTGCATCGCGATTGACCTTGCCGTCGGTATTGACGACACGGTCGCGGAAGAAGCCGAGCGTGCCCGACTGGCCGGCGGCCACGAATTCGCCGTCGGGCACGTGGGCGCGAACCAGCGCCACCTGGTCGTGATAGACCGTATCGACGCCGAAACCGCGCCCGATCTGGGCGAGGGCGACGAACCCGAATAATTGCAGCACCAGGACGCCGGCGAGGGCAACCGAACCGATGCCGCGTGCTGACGGCGGCAGGGCGGCGGCCCAGCGCGCCCAGGCCACGGCCGCGACGACGACGGCGACCAGTGCCAGCGGCGCGAAATAACGGTAATAGAACCAGAAAGCGATGAACGACAGCACGTAGTAGAGGACCAGCGCCACGAAGGCGAGGCCGAAACAGGCGGCGAATTCCAGTGTACGGCGCACGCGCGCCGCGTCCTCGCCGGTCGCGGCGGCGATCTCCGCCCGTGCGCGCCCCCGGCCGAGGCTGCGATAAAGCGCCATCAAGCCGATGGCGACGGCCAGCGTGCGCACGATCCCCGCAGCGGTGACGGTCATATAGCCGGCCTCGCCGAACGGCCAAGGGAGCTGGAACGCCAGCCGGTTCTCGAGCCCGGGCAGGAACAGCCAGGGAAATCCGGCCAGCGCCAGCGCCCACTCGCCGAGTTCGAGGCGTAGCCATTCGAGCGCCCAGCTTTGCTGGGCCGTGCCGCTGGTCGGCATCGGCGAGCCGAAATAGACGAGGTTGTAAAGCCACCACGGAGCCGAGACGGCAAGCGCCACGCCGGCCAGCAGGACGCCGCGCCCGAGCATCGTCGCGACGCCGTGCGTGCGGGCCCGGCGCAGTTCGTTGAGGCCGAGGGCGACGGCGAAAAACGCCGCATCGATGCGCGCCAGCACCAACAGGCCGACGATCGCGCCGAGCAATACGAGGCCGCGCCGGCTGCGGTCGGCCCCGATCTGCACGACGCGCGCCGCGAGCGCGTAGAAAAACATCACGCAGCCGGTTTCGAGACCGTTATAGGCATGACTGAGGATCAGCGGCGCCGTGAGATAGAGCAGGGCAGCGAGCCAGAAGCGCCGCGCGCGCTCGGCCGCGCCGAACCGGGCCGGCCAGGCGTCGCGGGCGACAAGGCCGATAATCGCCGCGCCGCCGGCATGAAACAGCCAGGCGAGGACCATGACGAAGCGCAGAGCCAACCCTTCGTCGCCGCCGGCCAGCGCAAACGCGCCCGCTTCCAGGACGGTGAATAACGGTTGAAAGCCGTTGGTCAATGTGCGGCCGTCGATGGTCAGGCCATGCCCGGCGGCGAGGTTGCGGGCGACGCTCAGCGAATAATATCCATCCTCGGTCAACGGCCAGTCATGGACCTGCTCCGGCGCGCGCAAGGCCAGCGTCGCCAATCCCAGTATCGCCAGTATGGCGAATAGACGGATCACCGATAGGTCGCGGGCGGCGGGGTCGGTCGGGGCGGTCATCTCGGCCGGGAAGCCAGGGAGAGGGAAAGACCGGCGTTCTACGCCAATCCGCCGGCCGTGGGAATGGCCGTTCAGGGAAAGACGGACAGGTGCGGCCGCTTATTCCTGCGGACGGACCCCATATATTTGGGCAGGGCCGGCTGTTTTTTCCCCGGCGGGGAGGTTAAAGTCGCCGCCGTCTGCAACTTTTCCCAAGACCGGTTTCCTTTGACCTCGACCCTCTCCGCCCTGATCCGTCTTGCGCGCCCCCGGCATTGGGTGAAAAACGCCTTCGTTGCGGCGCCGCTATTTTTTACGCCCGAGGCGATCAACCGGCAATCGGTGGGCCAAGTAGCGCTCGCCATTGCGGTGTTCTGCCTGCTGTCGAGCGCCGTTTACGCGATCAACGACTGGCGCGATTGCGCGGCCGACCGGCTTCACCCGGTGAAGCGGACGCGGCCCTTGCCGGCGGGCGAGTTGTCGGTTGCGGCGGCGCTGGTTTTCGCTTTCGTCCTGCTGGTTGCGGCCGGGGCGCTATCGCTGGCGGCCTTGCCGCCGGCGTTCATAGCGCTCGCCTTCGCCTATGCCGCGGCGAATATCCTGTATTCGCTGTGGCTGAAGCATGTCGCGATTCTCGACGTGCTGCTGATCGCGACCGGCTTCGTTCTGCGCATCGACGCGGGCGCGGCGGCAGTCGGCATTCACCCGACGGTGTGGATCATCGTCTGCACGGGCCTGCTGGCGCTGTTTCTCGGGCTCGCTAAGCGGCGCGACGATCTGGTGCGCGCGATGTCGGAAACACACCGCCCGAGCCTTAAGGGGTATAACCAGCGGTTCATCGACGCGAGCCTCGCCATGGTTCTCGGCGCGCTGCTCGTCTCCTACATCATCTACACGACCGACGCGGCGCTGATCGCGAAATTCGGCACCGACAAGCTTTACCTGACCACGCCGTTCGTCATCGCCGGCGTGCTGCGCTATCTCCAAATCACCCTGGTCGAGGAGCGTTCGGGCTCGCCAACCGATATCGCGCTCGGCGACCGGTTCATGATCGTCGCGGTTCTGGGGTGGATAGCGACCTTCGCCATTCTCATCTACGGCTGGCGATGAACTGGAAAGACATGGAGCTGTCCGGCTGGGGGCGTTCGTCGCGGGCGCGGGTCGAGGCGTGCCGGCCCGAGCGGCAGGCCGATCTCGCCGGAGCATTGAACCCCGCCGCCCCGAACGGGCTGATCGCCCATGGCGCCGGCCGCTCCTATGGCGACGCGGCGCTCAATCATAATGGCCGGGTAGCGCTCACCGCCCGGCTTGACCGCATCCTGTCGTTCGATCCGGCGAGCGGCGAAACGGTGTGCGAGCCGGGCGTCACCTTCCGCGATCTGTTGGCCGCCTTTTTGCCGCGCGGCTTCATGCCGCCGGCCAGCCCGGGCACCGCCTTTGCGACCATCGGCGGCGCGGTGGCGGCCGACGTACACGGCAAGAACCATGACCGGCACGGCAGCTTCGGCGATCATGTCCTGTGGCTCGACCTGATGGTGGCCGACGGCACGACGCGCCGCCTGTCGCCGACGAGCGAATCCGATCTGTTCGCTGCGACGATCGGCGGCATGGGGCTGACCGGCATTGTCCGCGCCGCGTGTTTTCGCATGCTGCCGTCGGCTGCGCCGACGGTGCGGGTGAAGGAACGGCGGATCGCCGGGCTCGATGCCTTTCTCGCCGCCTTTGCCGAGGTGCGCGAGACGGCGACATTCTCGGTCGGCTGGATCGATGCGCTGGCGCGCGGGGCGGAGTTCGGGCGCGGCATTCTGGAAACGGCGGAGTTCGAACCGGCGATACCGCCGCCGCCAGCCGGTCGCGCCAAGCGTGTGCCGGTCGATTTTCCAGGCTTCATCCTCAATCCGCTGACTGTGCGGCTGTTCAATCGCGCTTATTACGCGCGCGTGCCGGCGGCCGGGCGCGAGCGTTTCGCGCGGTTCGAGACGTTCCTTTATCCCCTCGATGCTCTTTACGACTGGAACCGGATTTATGGCCGCGCCGGGTTCTACCAGTTCCAATGCGTGCTGCCCGATGCCGAGGCTCCGGCGGGCCTGCGCGCCCTGCTGGAGGAAATCGGCCGCGCCGGCAACGCCTCGTTCCTTGCCGTGCTCAAGACCTTGGGCAGCGCAGGCCGCGGTCATCTGTCGTTCCCGATGCGCGGCTTCACGCTCGCCCTCGACATTCCGCGCCGCAGCGGCACGGACGATTTGATGGCCCGGCTGGAGCGGATCGTGCGCGACCGGGGCGGGCGGATCTATCTTGCCAAGGACGCGACGCTATCGCCCGAAGGTTTCCGGGCTATGTACCCCAAGCTGCCGCGCTTTCTCGAAACACTGGGCCGCGTCGATCCGGCGGCGGTATTCGCCTCCGATCTCGCTCGCCGTCTCGCCATCCGGCCGGCGGGGAGCCAATGAGCGCGGCGCGGGAAACCTGGCTCGTCCTCGGCGCGTCGTCGGCGATCGCCCGTGCTTTCGCCCGGCTGGCGGCGGCGGAAGGCGCCGACGTGCTGCTGGCCGGCCGCGACCGGGCCGATCTCGATGCGGCCGCCGCCGATATCGCCCTGCGCAGCGGCCGGCGGGCCAGCATCCTCGATTTCGATGCGGCCGATCTTGCCGCCCATGCCGCGTTCGTCGAACGAGCCCGCGCCGCGGCAGGCGACACGATGCTCAACCTGTTCCTCGCTTTCGGCTTTATGCCGGCGCAAACGGAGATCGACGCCGACCCGGCGCTGCTCCACCAGGCGATCGCCGCCAATTACGCCGGCGCCGTTGGCGTGCTGCATGCGGCCGCCCCGATCTTCGAGGCCCAGAAGGGCGGGCGGCTCGTCATTCTTGGTTCGGTTGCCGGGGATCGCGGGCGGCTCAAGAACTACGTTTACGGTTCGGCCAAGGCGGGGCTGGCGGCCTATGCGCAAGGGTTACGGGCGCGGCTGTATCGCAGCGGCGCGAGCATCACCGCGGTCAAGCCCGGGTTTGTCGATACGGCGATGACCTTCGGCCTGCCGGGGATGTTCCTCGTCGCGTCGCCGGAAAGCGTGGCGCGCGCATGCCTTGCCGCGGCGCGCGCCGGGAAGGACGAAATCTACGTGCCGTTCTTCTGGCGCGCGATCATGGCGATCATCCGCAACATTCCCGAACGGTTGTTCAAACGCCTCAATATCTAAACCGCCGCTGGCAAAGGATGGCCTAAACCGGCCACCTATGGTTCAATAACCTTTACGTAACAGGGCAAGCCACAAGGCGGTTGGGGATGGCGGATTATCGTATCGGGGTGGTCGGCTGCGGCGGCCGCATGGGCCAGATGTTGGCGCGCGAAATCGCCGGCACGGCCGGCTGCGCGCTGGTTGGCGGCACGGAAGTCGCGGGTAGCCCGTTCGTCGGGCGCGATCTCGGCGAGGTCGCCGGCCTCGGCCCGATGCGCGTGAAAATCGGCGCCGATGCGAAGGCATTGTTTGCCGATGCCGATGCGGTCCTTGATTTCACCCGGCCCAAGGCGACGGTCGAGCATGCCCGGCTGGCGGCGGCGGCGGGCAAGGTTTTGGTGATCGGCACCACCGGCTTCGAGCCCGACCAGGAGGCGGCGATCGTCGAGGCGGCGAAGCGCGCGCCGATCGTATGGGCGCCCAATATGAGTCTCGGGGTCAACTTGCTGATCGCCCTGGTCGAACAGGCGGCGGCAAAGCTCGGGCCCGACTACGACATCGAAATTTTCGAAATCCACCACCGGCACAAGGTCGATGCGCCGTCGGGCACGGCGCTGGCGCTGGGCGAGGCGGCGGCGCGGGGCCGCAAGACGAAGCTCGCCGATGTCGCCGCCCGCGGACGGGACGGCATCACCGGGGCGCGCAAGCTAGGGGCGATCGGCTTCGCCTCGTTGCGCGGCGGCGGCGAGGTCGGCGATCACACGGTCATGTTCTGCGGCGAGTCGGAGCGGATCGAGCTGACCCACAAGGCGACTGGCCGCCAGATCTATACGCGCGGTGCGGTCCGCGCCGCATTATGGGCGCGCGGCCGTCCGCCCGGTCTCTATGGCATGAAGGATATTCTCGGCCTTGACTGATCCGCTGCCGAACGGCGTTCGGCCGCCGGGCCCGGCGGCAGGAGCGCTCGATTTTGAAGGCACGCACCCCCGCCTGGGCGATTTGTTCCGCCTGTGGGACGCCAAGCGCGCCGCCCGCCAGATACCGGCGCGCGGCGATATCGATGTTCTTGAATTGCGCCCCTGGCTCGGCAACCTGATGCTGCTCGAAATCGTCGATGGCGGCGCCGATTTTTTCTATCGCGTTTACGGCTCGACCCTGGCGGGCTATTTCGGCCGCGATTTCACCGGCAAGCATCTGAACGAACTGCCGGAGAATGTCCGTTCGGCGGTTGGTGCCGAATATCGCACCGTAACGGCGACGCGCGCGCCGCTCGTCGTATCCCATCGGCGCTCGATCATGCGTCAATATATGACGGTCAGCAAACTGATCCTGCCGCTCGGCATTTACGACGCGGCGGCAGATATGCTGTTGGTGGGCGTGTTCAGGATGGATTAGGGTTGCGGGTCTACGGGACCGGGACCGGTGTGCGACGCAGCCGGCCGAGCGCGTCGCGGAGCGTCGCCGCCAGCGCCGTCCGCTCGGACGGGGGCAGGAAGGCGCCCACGGTCAGGGTCCGGCCGTGGCTCGCGAGGATAAGGCGCGACGGGTGTTCCGGCCGGGCGTCGATCTCGACGCGCAGCCAGTAAGGCTGGAAGACGAAGGTTTCGCCGTCGCCCGAAGGATGAACCCGTTCGACGACCAGTTCGTCTTCCGACAGGCGCAAACGTTCGTAAAGCCGCGCGCTGGCGTAGCTGGCGCGAAACGCCCAGTAAACGAGCGCGAAATCGAGGCCGGCGAAGCCGATCACCGGCCAAGCGCCGATCGACCAAAAGACGATTCCGCCGGCAAAGCTCCACACGGCGAGGATGCCCATCACGATCCAGAAACCGGCCGGCGACAGGCTGCGATGCGGGCGCAGAACAAGGTCGAGCACGGGCGGCGGCGGGCTGATATCGGCCATGAACGGATGATAGACGCCGGCGACGGGACCGGTCAAAACTCCACGCTCTTTCCCCGCGTCGCGCGCGCGGTTAGAGTGGCCGCCAATGAAACCCGCCACCATTGCCGAATTCTATCGTCGCCTTGCCGCCCAGCGCCCGGCGCCGCAGACCGAGCTCGAATACCGCAACCCCTATACGCTTCTGGTCGCGGTCGTGCTGTCGGCGCAGGCGACCGATGTCGGGGTCAACAAGGCGACCCGCCGGCTGTTCGCCGTCGTTGACGCCCCCGCAGCGATGCTGAAGCTCGGCGAAGCGGGCCTCAAGGAGCACATCAAGACCATCGGCCTGTTCAACACCAAGGCCAAGAACGTCATCGCGCTTTCTAAACTGCTCATCGAGCGCCACAGCGGCGACGTGCCGCGCGACCGTGCGGCGCTTGAGGCCCTGCCCGGGGTTGGGCGCAAGACGGCCAATGTCGTGCTCAATGTCGCGTTCGGTGAGCCGACAATCGCCGTCGATACCCATATATTCCGTGTCGCCAACCGCACCGGCCTCGCGCGGGGCAAGACCCCGCTCGAAGTCGAGCAGGGGTTGGAGAAGGCCACGCCCGCTGTCTATCGCCACCACGCGCATCATTGGCTGATTTTGCACGGGCGCCATGTGTGCAAGGCGCGCAAACCCGATTGTCCGGCCTGCCCGGTGCGCGATCTATGCGATTTCGAGGTGAAAACCGGGGCGGCGGCGCACAAAGCGCCTGCCCGTCGGGGGGCAAAGGCTCAACCGGCTGGGGCCGGGCGACGCAAGGCGATGATGCGATCGTAACAGGCGCCGGTTGCCACCGGCGCGATGCCGCGCGCCCGGGTTTCGACATGGGTGACCCGCAGCCCCGATTTACCGCGATAGAGGAAGACGTCGAAATAACACTCGTCTGCCTCGTAGCGCCAGATCTGGGCCGGCCCGTCGCGGCGCACGAAGGGGGCGGGGCCCAAGGCGTCCTGTAACTGCTCGAAGCCGTAGCCGACAAGGCGGTGGGCGTCATCCGGGGCCCGGGACGGCGGCGGCAGGGCGGCGAGCGCGCTGCCGGCGGCCGGCTCGATCCGTGCGACGACAAGGGCGGTCTGGGGCGACGCAAAATCGTCGACCGGCCCGGCGTCGGGCGAAGGCGCGCCGGAACAGGCGGCGAGAAACAGCCCCAGCGCCACCGCCCATACGAACGGAAGGCGACCCAGGGCACCCGGCGAGACTGTCATGCGGACGACGAACCGGACAGCGTATGCCTACTAACCCGAATCCCGGGACAGCGAGGCGTGATGCCCATCGCCACCTGGCTCCGCAACCGCCTTGAGCGACGGCTGGCTGCGCCCCGAAACGACTTGCACGTCGCCCGATATTTCGCCGCCCGGCTCGATTTCGATCTGGCCGTAGCGAATCGTCCCGTGAACGCGTCCGGTCGAGCGGATGAACAGGCGCTCGCGCACCGTGATGCTGCCTTCGAACCGGCCGGCGATCTCGGCGGTTTCGATCTCGGCCGTGCCCTTGAAGAACCCGGTCTCGGCAATCTCGACCAGCCGGCTTTCCGACAGGGCGGCCTCGACCTGACCCTCGACGATCAGCCGCTCGCAGGAGGTGATCTGCCCCGATAGGCAGATTTCGCGGCCGACAATCAGTTTCTTGCCTTCCGATTCATCGGTCGGCCGGTCGCGGCCGCCTGCCGGCGAACGCGGCGCCAGGGCGCCGGGTGCCGGCGAACGGGTAATCGGGCCGCCGCCAAGCGCGGTCGGCATCGGCGGCAGCACCGGGCGGGGAAACGGTTTTGGCCCAGCCAGCGCCGAATCGGCCGGCGGCAGATCATCGCCCGCAGCGACGATTTTGTGATCTTCGCTGTCGTCTTTCTTTCGCCGAAACATCGATCGCGTCCTTTCGTGTCGTGTGCCGCAGGGGGCGTCTCGAACCGACCGGGTGCCCGGTCCGAAACGGGCTCAATCGGCGATACCCGTCTCCTCGTTACCGGGCACTGTCGCGACGCGGATATCGCGACGCCAGCCCGCGAGAAGATGAATCATCGCCGCAACTGCTACCACCGGCGCCGCCAGATTGAGAAGCGGTACCGAGGAGAGAAAGGCGATCACCGTGCCTGCGGCCATCGCCGCAAACCGGCGGCGGCGCCACAGGCCCGATGCCTCTTCCGGCTCGAGCCGGCGCAGCGCCACCATCTCGTAATACTCGCGCCCCAAAAGATAACCGTTCAAGACATAGAAGACCACTAGATTTAGTAGTGGAACCAGGTACAGAGGCAGAACGACCAGATTGAGCAGGATCGAGATGGCGAGGAATCGGGTGGCCCCGCCGAGCTGGGCGATCAGGGGTTGATCGCGGGGTGGCGGCAAGCCGGGGTAATAGCGCGCCTCGACTGCGGCGCTCACCCCGTCGAGGAACAGCGACAGGATCGCCGCCATGACGACCGGAAACAGGATGACGGTGAGAATGGTCGCCGTCAGCCCGCCCAGCGCCTCAACGGCCCATTGCAGCCAAACGAGATCGAACAGGGGTGTGCGGGTCAAAAGATACCACAGGCCCGCCCACAACGCGGCGAAGCTCGCGGCGGCCAGCAGGACGCTGCGCACCAAGGGCCGCCGCAACGCCGGTTCGGGGAGCTGGCGAAAAGCACGGGCAAAGGCGGCGAACATGGGCCTGTTGTAAGCAGGGGCACCCAGTCGATCAACCCCGCATCCGCTGGTCGGCGGCGGTTCGCGGGCTTGTACGGCTCTAACACGCGGCTATACTGCGCCCGGATTTTCCGTCGGCGAGAGGATTCGGGACCCATGGCGAGATCGGATTATGACGTTGTCGGCATCGGCAACGCGATTGTCGATGTGCTGGCCAAGACCGATGACGCCTTTCTGAAGGGCAATCGGTTAGCCAAAGACGCGATGACCCTGATCGATGCCGAACGCGCCCATCTCCTCTACACGGCGATGAATCCGGGCATCGAATGTTCGGGTGGGTCGGCGGCCAACACCATGGTCGGGGTCGCCTCGCTGGGCGGGCGGGCGGGTTATATCGGCAAGGTCTGCGCCGATCAGCTTGGCGAGATTTTTCGTCACGACATCCGCGCTGCCGGCGTCACCTTCGCCACTCCGGCCGCCAAATCGGGCCCGCCGACGGCGCGGTGCCTGATTTTCGTCACCCCCGACGCCCACCGCACCATGCAGACCTATCTCGGCGCCTGCGTCGAGCTAGGCCCGGACGACGTCCACGAACGCACCATCGAGGCAGCCGAGATCGTCTACCTCGAAGGATATCTGTGGGACAAACCGGCGGCCAAGGAAGCCTTCCGCAAGGCGATGCGGATTGCCCACGCCGCCGGCCGCAAGGTGGCCTTAACCCTTTCCGATCCGTTCTGTGTCGATCGCCATCGCGCCGAATTCCGCGAACTGGCCGATCAGCACGTCGATATCCTGTTCGCCAACGAGGCCGAGATTGCCGCGCTGTATCAGGTAAAAACCTTCGACGCGGCGGTCGTTGAACTGCGCGCCGGAAAAAGCAACCGGATCGCCGCCCTGACCCGCAGCGCCCAGGGTTCGGTCGTCGTCGACAACGGCCAGACGTATGCAGTTCCGGCCGAGAAGGTCGAGCGCGTGATCGACACGACCGGGGCCGGCGATCTTTTCGCCGCCGGCTTCCTGTGGGCGCTGGCGCAAGGCCGGCCGCTCGATATGTGCGGCCGGATCGGCGGCATCGCCGCGGCCGAGGTCATTTCCCATTTCGGGGCACGGCCGGAAATCGCGCTCAAGGATTTGGTTAAAACGAAGCTCGGCTGATCGTTACCCCGGGAGGATCGGCTTGATATAGGGGCTTTCGCCGCCCATCTCGAAAGCGTAGAGTGCGCCCGCACGAAACCGGGGTGGGTTTTCCACACCCGGTTCGTTGTTTTACGAGCGCCCTGTTGAGCCCCGCTTTTGTGCAGAACGGAATCATGAAACTCCGCAACCTCGCCATTATTGCCCATGTCGACCACGGCAAAACGACCCTGGTCGACGCCTTGCTAAAACAGTCGGGAGCCTTCCGCGCCAACCAGCAAGTGGCCGAACGGGCGATGGATTCGAACGATCTTGAGCGCGAGCGCGGCATCACCATCCTCGCCAAATGCACGGCCGTGATGTGGAAGGACGTGCGCCTCAACATCGTCGATACGCCGGGTCACGCCGATTTCGGCGGCGAGGTCGAGCGCATCCTCTCGATGGTCGATGGCGTGGTGGTGCTGGTCGATGCGGCCGAGGGGCCAATGCCGCAGACCAAGTTCGTCACCATGAAGGCGCTGCGTCAGGGCCTGCGGCCGATCGTGGTTGTCAACAAGGTCGATCGCGCCGACGCCCGTTCGCACCAGGTCCATGACGAGGTGTTCGATCTTTTCGCCGCCCTTGGCGCGACCGACGAGCAGCTCGACTTCCCCACGCTTTTTGCCTCGGGCCGCAGCGGCTGGGCGGCGACCAGCCTTGAGGCGCCGCGCGAGGACCTGACGCCGCTATTCGATCTGATCGTCGATTATGTGCCGCCGCCCAAGGCCGAGACCGGGCAGTTCGCCATGCTGGTGACCACCCTCGAATACGATCCCTATCTCGGCCGTGTGCTGACCGGGCGCATCCATCGCGGCACGGCGAAGGTCAACATGACGGTCAAGTCGATGTCGCGCGACGGCGCGACGATCGAGGAGGGGCGACTAACCAAGCTGCTCGCCTTCCGCGGCCTCGATCGCGTGCCGATCGACGAGGCCGAGGCGGGCGATATCGTCGCCATTGCCGGCCTGACCAAGACGACCGTCGCCGACACCATTTGCGAGCCCGGGGCGACGGCCCCGGTCGCCGCGTCGCCCATCGACCCGCCGACGCTGTCGATGACCTTTTCAGTCAACGATTCCCCGCTTGCCGGGCGCGAGGGCAGCAAGGTCACCTCGCGGATGATCCGCGACCGGCTGATGCGCGAATCGGAAGGCAACGTCGCCATCCGGGTGCGCGAAAGCGAACAGAAAGACGCTTTCGAGGTCGCCGGGCGCGGCGAATTGCAGCTCGGCGTCCTCGTCGAAACCATGCGCCGCGAGGGCTTCGAGCTGTCGGTCGGCCGGCCGCGCGTGCTGTTCCGCACCGACGACAAGGGCGGCCGGCTGGAGCCGGTCGAAGAAGTGCAGGTCGACGTCGACGAGGCGTATTCCGGCGTGGTGGTCGACAAGATCGGCCGCCGGCGCGGCGAGCTGACCGACATGCGGCCTTCGGGCGGCGGCAAGGTGCGGCTGACTTTCGTCGCCCCGTCGCGCGGGCTGATCGGCTATCACGGCGAGTTCCTCAGCGATACGCGCGGCACCGGCATCATGAACCGGGTCTTCCACAGCTATGTGCCCCATAAGGGGCCGATCGAGGGCCGCCATACCGGCGTCTTGGTGTCGAACGCCGACGGCGTGGCGGTGGCCTACGCGTTGTGGAATCTCGAGGATCGCGGGCCGATGCTGATCGTCCCCGGCACGCAGGTCTATCGCGGCATGATCATCGGCGAGCACACGCGCGACAACGATCTCGACGTCAACCCGATGAAGGGCAAGCAACTGACCAATATCCGTACGACCTCGAAGGACGAGGCGGTGCGTTTGACCACGCCCAAGCTGCTCGCGCTCGAACAGGCGATCGCCTATGTCGCCGACGACGAGCTGGTCGAGGTGACGCCGAAATCGATCCGGCTGCGCAAGCGGCTGCTCGACCCCAACGACCGCAAGCGGGCCGACCGCGCCGCCGAAGCCGAGGCCGAGACCGGCACGGGCTGACCCCGGCTATTCGACGACGACGATACGGCCATCCATCTCGTCGTGGCCGCCGCCGCAGAACATGTCGCAATGAAAGGCGAAACGGCCCGTCTTGTCGGGGACCAGCCGGATGCGCGTCGATTGATACGGCCCGATCTCGGCCCGGATGCCGAGCGAGGGCATGTTGAAGCCGTGCACGCGGTCGAGCGACACCAGTTCGAGAATCACCGGCTCGCCCTTTTTCAGAACCACTTCTTCCGGCTTGTACTCGAATTGCTGGGCCTCGATGCGTATCACCCGCTCGCCTTGATCGCCGCGCACGACAAGCGGCGCGGCGGCGCCGACCGCCGCCGCAACCGCCAGGATCATCCAGTCCTTGCTGCGCCCCATTGTTCAGGCTTTGCCGATCGGTTTTTCGACAACCGTATAGGGCGCGTTGCCCGTTTTCGCCGCGACGGTGCGGAAGCCAAGCCCCTGGTAGGGCGCCGCCGGATCCCAGGCGACCGGGGCGCGTTTCGGCTGCGAGCCGGGTGCGGGCAACGGGAAGATCAGCGACATCGCGCCGTGGTGGGCGATGTGCCCGGTCATATGATGATGTTCCTGGTGGATATGGCCGTAAAAGACGGTCACGTTGCGGAACGGCATTAGCAGCTCCATCGCC
>JACQAF010000231.1 GCA_016195145.1 Rhodospirillales bacterium | reverse complement strand
AGCGCGAGATCGTCGACCTGCAGCAGGGCGACTACGAGGAGATGGACCAGCTCGCCATCGCCAAGCCGCTGTGCAAGGCGGCATATCGCATCCTGCACGCCCAGGATATCGGCATCGGCCTCGCGCGCGCGATCCGCGCCGCCGTCTCGGGCCGTCCGGGCGGCGTCTATCTCGATTTGCCGGCCAAGCTGTTCGGCCAGGTGATGAATGCCGCGGCCGGCCGGAAATCGCTGGTCAAGGTGATCGACGCCGCGCCGGCGCAGATTCCCGCCCCCGAGGCGGTCAAACACGCCCTCGGCGTGCTCAAAACCGCCAAGCGGCCGCTGATCATCCTCGGCAAAGGCGCGTCTTACGCCCGGGCCGACGATGCGATTCGCCAGTTCGTCGAGAAGGCCGGCGCGCCCTTCCTGCCGATGAGCATGGCCAAGGGCCTGCTGCCCGATACGCACCCGCAATGCGCCGGCGCCGCACGCTCGACCGTGCTCAAGGACTCCGACGTCGTGATGATGATCGGCGCGCGCCTCAACTGGCTGCTGTCGCACGGCAAGGGCAAGGCATGGGGCGAGGCGCCCAAGAAGTTCATCCAAGTCGACATCGAGCCCAAGGAGATGGACAGCAACGTCGAGATCGTCGCCCCGGTAGTCGGCGATATCGGCTCCTGCGTCCAGGCGTTCCTCAATGCAATGGGCGGCAAGTGGAGCCCGCCGCCGGCGGACTGGACCAATGCCGTCAATGCGAAGCGCGAGGAAAATGTCGCCAAGATGGCGGCGCGCCTGATGAACAACAACGTACCGATGGATTATCACAGCGCGCTTGGCGTGCTGCGCACCGTCATCAAGGAGCGGCCCGAGACGATCCTGGTCAACGAAGGCGCCAACACGCTCGACCTTGCCCGCGGCATCATCGACATCTACAAGCCGCGCAAGCGTCTCGATGTCGGCACTTGGGGCATCATGGGCATCGGCATGGGCCAGGCCATCGCTGCCGCGATCGAGACCGGCCACCCGGTGCTCGCGGTCGAGGGCGACAGCGCCTTCGGCTTCTCGGGCATGGAAGTGGAGACGATCTGCCGCTACAAACTGCCGGTCTGCGTCGTCGTCTTCAACAACGACGGCATCTATCGCGGCACCGACGTCAACAAGGCGAACTCCGATCCCGCGACCACCGTGTTCGTCAAGGGCGCGCGCTACGACAAGATGATGGAGGCGTTCGGCGGGATCGGCGTCAACGCGACCTCGCCCGACGGGCTCAAGCGGGCAGTGAACGCGGCGCTCGATTCAGGCCAGCCGACGCTCATCAACGCCGCGATCGATCCGGCCGCCGGCAGCGAGAGCGGCCGCATCGGCAACCTCAATCCGCAGAGCGCGCTGAAGAAAAAACAGGCTTGAGCGCGACCAGATTAACCGAGTCTTGGAGGAACAAGATGGCCAGGGCGAAAGCTGCCGCCAAATCAAAGGCGAAATCGAAAGTCAAAGCGAAGGCGAAATTCGCGATGAAAAGCGGCGCGAAACGGGCGAAGCCGGCAAAGCGGCCAGTCGCCAAAGCCGCCGCGCGGCCGGCAACGCGTCTGCCGAAACCAAGCGCCAAGCCGTGGGGGACGGCTGGCAAGGCGCTCGAGGGCATTCGCATTCTCGACATGAGCCACGTCCAGGCCGGCCCGTCGGCGACCCAGATCATGGACTGGCTCGGCGCCGACGTGATCAAGGTCGAGATGCCCGGCCGCGGCGACATCACCCGCGGTCAGCTGCGCGACGTGCCGAATGTCGACAGCCTGTATTTCACCATGCTCAACTGCAACAAGCGGAGCATCACGATCAACATGAAGTCGGAGAAGGGCAAGGCGCTGTTCGTCAGGCTGCTCAAGACCGCCGATGTGCTGATCGAGAATTTCGGGCCGGGCGTGCTCGACCGCCAGGGTTTCCCGTGGGAGACGGTCCGCAAGATCAACCCGCGCGTCGTTTACGCCTCGATCAAGGGCTTCGGCCAGGGCCCCTATGTCGACTGCAAGGCCTATGAAAACGTCGCCCAGTGCATGGGCGGCGCAGCCAGCACCACTGGCTGGGAGGATGGCGCACCGACCGTGACCGGTGCGCAGATCGGCGATTCGGGCACCGGCATGCATTGCGTTGCGGCGATTCTCGCCGCCCTGATCCAGCGGCAGAAAACCGGCCGCGGCCAGCGCGTCGAGGTGGCGATGCAAGACTGCGTGCTCAATCTCACTCGGGTCAAGATGCGCGACCAGCAGCGCCTCGCCCACGGTCCGTTGCGCGAATATCCGAACAAGGAATTTGGCGACGCGGTGCCGCGCTCGGGCAACGCTTCGGGCGGCGGCCAGCCGGGCAACGCGCTTAAATGCAAGGGCGGCGGACCGAACGATTACTGCTACGTGATCATTCAGCCGCCTGTCTGGGCGCCGCTGATGAAACTGATCGACCGGCCCGAGCTGATCGAAGATGCGCGCTATGCAACGCCCGAGGCGCGCCTCTCGCGCCTCGACGAAGTGTGGCGGATCGTCGAGACCTGGACCCAGGGCTTCTCCAAGTTCGAGGTGATGGCCAAGCTCAACGACATCGACGTGCCCTGCGGACCGATCATGTCGATGAAGGATCTCTCCCAGGACCAATCGCTCTATCAGCGCGGCATCATGGTCGACGTCCCGCATCCGACCCGCGGCCGCTTCAAGACCATCGGCTGCCCGCTGCAGCTTTCCGACACCAAGGTCGAGGTCAAGTCTTCGCCGCTGCTCGGCGAACACAACGAAGAGATTCTGGTCAAGGAGCTTGGCTACACGAAGGAGGAGATCGCGGCGATGCGCGCCGAGGGCGCGATCTGAACGCGCCGGGGCCGACCGCGCGCCGGCCCCATATGCACGGCAATCATAATAAACCGGCGGACGCCAAATCGCCGCCGGGGCGGAGGAAACAATTATGCGTATCGTCGTCCACGGCCAACAGGCCTTCGGCAAGGCCATTCTCGAAGCGCTGCTCAAGCGCAAGGAAAACGTCGTCGCGGTTTACGTGGCGCCCGAGAAGGAAAGCCAGAAGATCGACCCGCTCAAGGAGGCGGCGCTGGCCGCCGGCCTGCCGGTTCACCAACCCAAATCCTATCGCAAGCCGGGCGAGGTGTGGGATCAGTTCAAGGCCCTCAAGCCCGATCTCTGCGTGATGGCCTATGTCACCCTGTTCGTGCCGTCGGCCTTCCTAAACATCCCGACCAAGGGCTCGATCCAGTATCACCCGTCGCTGCTGCCGCTTCATCGCGGGCCAAGCTCGATCAACTGGCCGCTCATCCAGGGACGAACCGAAACCGGCCTGTCGATTTTCTGGCCCGATGACGGCCTCGATACCGGCCCGATCCTGCTGCAGAAAAAAACCCCGGTCTCCGACGACGATTCGCTGGGCTCGGTCTATTTCGACCGGCTGTTTCCGATGGGCATCGAGGCGATGATGGAAGCGGTCGATCTGGTCAAGGCCGGCAAGGCGCCGAAAATCCCCCAGGACGACGCCAAGGCGACCTACGAAGGCTGGTGCACGGCCGAGAACGCGCGCATCGACTGGGCGCGCCAGGGCTTCCACATCCATAACCTGGTGCGCGGCTGCAACCCGCAGCCGGGGGCGTGGACGACGCTCGACGGCAAGAAGCTGACGATCTTCGAGACAAAGAAAATTCCGGCCCGCGACCCCTCGGGCATCGGCGGCCCGATGGGCCAGGTCATGGAAGTCGACGCCGAGGGCTTTACCGTCGTGTGCGCCGACGGGCGCATCCGCGTCCTGCGCGTGCGGCCCGACGGCGGCGCCAAGGCGACCGCCGCCGAGTTCGCCGCCGCCAGCGGCCTCAAGCCCGGCGCGCGCCTCGGCAGCTAAGCCGTCGCCGATCCCGCGATCCCCGTCCGACCGACCCAGGGAGCCAAACCGACATGCGTAATCCGGCCGAACAGCACGCCAAGCCGAAATCCGACATCGAAATCTCGCAAGCCGCCAAGATGCGCCCGATCCTCGACGTGGCGCGCGACAAGCTCGGCATCGAGGCCAAGCAGCTGGAGCCTTACGGCCACTACAAGGCCAAGGTCTCGCTCGACTACATCAAGACGCTGAAAGGCCGCCCCGACGGCAAGCTGATCCTCGTCACCGCCATCACCCCGACCCCGGCCGGCGAGGGCAAGACAACGACCACCGTCGGCCTCGGCGATGCGCTCAACCATATCGGCAAGAAGGCGATCATCTGCCTGCGCGAGCCCTCGCTCGGCCCGTGCTTCGGGGTCAAGGGCGGTGCTGCCGGCGGCGGCTATGCGCAGGTCGTGCCGATGGAGGACATCAACCTCCACTTCACCGGCGATTTTCACGCCATCGGCGCGGCCAACAACCTGCTCGCGGCGCTGATCGACAACCATGTCTACTGGGGCAACGCGCTCGGCATCGACCCGCGGCGCATCGCCTGGCGGCGCGCCCTCGACATGAACGACCGCGCGCTGCGCCAGATCGTCTCGTCGCTCGGCGGCGTGGCCAACGGCTTTCCGCGCGAGGACGGCTTCGACATCGTCGTCGCGTCCGAGGTGATGGCGATCTTCTGCCTCGCCACCAGCCTCGACGATCTGCAGCGCCGGCTCGGCAACATCATCGTCGGCTATACCCGCGACAAGAAGCCGGTGCGCGCGGCCGACCTTAAGGGGCACGGCCCGATGACCGCGCTGCTCAAGGACGCCCTCGCCCCCAATCTCGTCCAGACGCTGGAAAACAATCCGGCCTTCATCCATGGCGGCCCGTTCGCCAATATCGCGCATGGCTGCAACTCGGTGCTGGCGACCGCGACTGCGCTCAAGCTCGCCAATTACGTGGTCACCGAGGCGGGGTTCGGGGCCGATCTCGGGGCCGAGAAATTTCTCGACATCAAGTGCCGCAAGGCCGGCCTCAAGCCCGATTGCGTGGTCGTGGTGGCGACCATCCGCGCCCTCAAGATGCATGGCGGGGTGACCAAGGAGAACCTCAAGACCGAGAACCTGGAGGCGTTGAAGAAAGGCATCGCCAACCTTAAGCGTCACGTCGCCAATATCCAGAAATTCGGCCTGCCGCTTATCGTTTCGATCAACCGCTTCAGCGCCGATACCGAGGCCGAAATCGCGCTAGTCAAGCAGGCCTGCGCCGATCTCGGCGTCGAGGCGCTGATGGCCGACCACTGGGCCGGCGGCGGCGGCGGCGCGGCCGATGTCGCGCGCGCGGTGG
This sequence comes from Rhodospirillales bacterium, assembly GCA_016195145.1. Taxonomy (GTDB): domain Bacteria; phylum Pseudomonadota; class Alphaproteobacteria; order CACIAM-22H2; family CACIAM-22H2; genus JACQAF01. Next base: position 9,567 of record JACQAF010000231.1, on the reverse strand, counting down.
TGCGCACCATCGAGACCACGCCAGCACAGTTCAAGCATCTCTATCCCGACGACATGCCGCTATGGGAGAAAATCCGCACCATCGCCCAGCAGATGTACGGCGCCAAGGACATCATGGCCGAAAAAAGCGTGCGCCAGCAGATCGCCGACCTGCAGGCGGGCGGCTTCGGCCATTATCCAGTGTGCATCGCCAAGACGCAGTACAGCTTCTCGACCGATCCCAATCTCAAGGGCGCGCCGTCCGACCACATGGTGCCGATCCGCGAGATCCGCGTGTCGGCGGGGGCGGAGTTCCTCGTCGTCGTCTGCGGCGAGATCATGACCATGCCCGGCCTGCCCAAGGTGCCGGCGGCCAACAGCATCGAGGTCAACGCCGAAGGGCGGATCGTCGGCCTGTTCTAGGCGATACCGCCGTTTCAGGCTAGGTTCGGCCGGTGTTCCCATGGCGGGGCGCTGGAGATCGAATGAGAATCTGCATCTTCGGCGCCGGCGCGGTCGGCGGATATCTGGGCGTCAAGCTCGCCTCGGCCGGGGCCGACGTGACCTTCGTCGCGCGCGGGCCCCATCTCGCGGCGATGCGCGCCGGCGGCGTCACGCTGCTAAGCGAGGGCCGGCGCATCGTGCACCCGGCCCGCTGCACCGACGACCCCGACGAGGCCGGCAAGCAGGACGTGGTAATCGTCACGCTGAAGGCGCCGGCGCTGCCCGCCGCCGCGGCGCAGATCGAACGGCTGCTCGGCCCCGAAACCGCCATCGTCACGGCGATGAACGGCGTGCCGTGGTGGTATTTCTACCGCTTCCCCGGGCCGCTCGCCGATACGCAGCTTGCCTCGGTCGATCCCGCCGGCGCGCTGTGGAAGAAACTCCACCCGCGCCGGGCGATCGGCTGCGTTGTCTATCTCGCGGGGCACATCGCCGAGCCGGGCGTCATCGTCCACACACACGGCAACCGCTTCCTCCTCGGCGAGCCCGATGGCGCGGCGAGCCCGCGCAGCCGGGCGCTGGCCGACCTCATTGCCCGCGCCGGCCTCGACGCCCCGCTCGGGACGAAGATCCGCGACGATATCTGGCTCAAGCTGTGGGGGAATCTGTCGTTCAACCCGATTTCGGCGCTGACCGGCGCAACGCTCCGACGCCTCGCGATCGATCCCAATTCGCGCGCCGTCGCCCGCGCGATGATGGTCGAGGCGCGAATCGTGGCCGAGCGGCTCGGCGTCGCCTTTCCGATCGACGTCGACGGGCGCATCGCCATGGCCGCCGATGTCGGCGAGCACAAGACGTCGATGCTCCAGGACCTCGAAACCGGCCGGCCGATGGAGATCGACGCCTTGCTCGGCGTCGTCGTCGAGATGGCGCGGCTGGTCGACGTCGCAACCCCGGCCTGCGATCTGGTGCTGGCCCTGGTGCGCCAGCGCGCCGAGCTCGCCGGCTGCTATCCGGCGCGAAACCGATGAGCGACGCGCCCATTTCGCCGTGCGTCGGCGTTTGTTCGCTCGACGCCGCGCGCCGGATATGCGCGGGTTGCCGGCGAACCGGCGCCGAGATCGCCGCCTGGTCGACCCTGTCGCCCGCCGAGCGGCGCGCGATCATCGAGCGTCTCCAGCGCGAACGGCCCGAGGCGCCGCCGGCCTGACTGCCTAGCCGGCCGCGGCCGAAGCCTTGCCCTTGCTCGGTTTGCGCTTGGCGGCCTTCTGCTTTGCCGTACCGCCGGCATAGACATTGAACATTTCGAACGAATACTGGCGGAAGAAAAACAGATAGCGATAGAAAAGGCCGACGCCGGCGGCGAACGAAGCCAAACCGTACCAGACAAGGTTCGGGCGCGTGGGGCCGACAAGCCAGACCACGGCCAGCATCAGCACGCCGACCGACAGCGCGGCGAAGGAGACGTTGCGGCAGAATCCGTATTTGTTGAGAAACACGGAGAGTCGCGCCATTAGCTTCTCATTGCCGAGCGTGTCGGGGTGAAAGCGGACATGGACAAACAGAGCCGGCCCGCGCAGCGGCTTGCCGGCGGCCATTTCCCCGGCGATGCGCGCATCGAGCCGCTTGATCGCCGCTTCGTTAAGCGGCTGGTAATAGTAGGGAAACAGCGCGGCCCACGGGCTGGTTTTATGCTGGCCAAGCAGGACTTCCTCGGGCCGGCCGAGAATCCTGAACACCAGCCAGTCCTCGAACAGCGCCCCTGCCGGCCAAGCGTTCATCTGGCCCAGCACATAGACCACGCCGATGACCAGCAATCCCTTGATCGCCGGCATGTCGGGGCCAAAGACCGGCGGAAACCCGAAGGTGAGATAAATGCCGGCGAGAATCACCAGCCCGGCGCTTAAATAAGCAAAGAAATCGTAGGGATCGAACGGGATTTTGTCCATAAATGCCCCCTTTTTCATGGATTATTGCAAGTTGCAGCATAACCGATCCGGCGGCGGCCGGCCATCGCCGCGCTGCCGCCTGCGAATGCGGGGAATCAACTGCTATGCGGGGTAAAGCTTTTGGTCGAGACGTATTGCGACGGCCAAGGCAGGTCGTAGTTCTGTTCGTAGGCGGCGTGACGCGTCCAGTAGGGATCGTAGAGATGGCCGCGGGCGAGCACGCAAAGATCGGCCCGGCCGGCGGCGAGGATGGCGTTGACGTCCGCCCATGACGAGATGTTGCCGACCGTCATGGTCGGCATGTCCGCCTCGTGGCGCACGCGGTCGGCGAACGGCGTCTGGAACAGGCGGCCATAAACCGGCGTCGCGTCGGGAACGGTTTGCCCGGCCGACACATCGACGATATCGCAACCGCGCGCCTTCAGCGCCTTGGCGACCGCAACCGCATCATCGGGTGCAAAGCCGCCGGGCGCCCAATCGGTGGCCGAGATACGCACCGACATCGGCTTGCGCAACGGCCACGCGGCGCGCACGGCATCGAACACCTCGAGCGGAAAGCGCAGCCGGTTTTCGATCGGCCCGCCATACTCGTCGGTCCGCCGGTTGGCGAGCGGCGAGAGAAAGCACGCCAGCAAATAGCCATGCGCGAAATGGATTTCGAGCATGTCGAAGCCCGCTTCCCCGGCCATGCGCGCGGCGCGGACGAAATCGTCGCGCACCTCGTTCATGTCGGCGCGGTCCATTTCCTTCGGCACCTGCGAGTAGGCAAAATAGGGAATCGGCGAGGCGGAGATCAGCGGCCAGTTGCCGTCGGGCAGCGGTTCGTCGATGCCTTCCCACAGCTTTTTGGTCGAACCCTTGCGCCCGGCATGAGCGAGCTGAAGGGCGATCTTCGCCGGGCTATTGGTGTGAACGAAATCGACGATGCGCTTCCACGCGCCGACATGCTCGGGCTTGTACATGCCGGTGCAGCCCGGCGAGATGCGTCCCTCGCGACTGACATCGGTCATTTCGGCGACCACCAGGCCGGCCCCGCCAATGGCGCGGCTGCCGAGATGAACGAGATGCCAGTCGTTGGGCGTGCCGTCCTCGGCCGAATACTGGCACATCGGCGAGACGACGACCCGGTTGGCAAGCACCATGTCGCGCAGGCGAAACGGCGTGAACATCGGCGGCGGCGGCCCGTTCGGCGCGGGCGGCGCATTGACGCCCGACTGGTTCGCGGCGCGAGCGGCGAACCAGCGATCGACCCGTTCGACGAATTTGGCGTCGCGCAGGCGCAGATTCGCATGATTGATGCGCAGCGAACGGGTCAGCATCGAAAAGGCGAACTGGATCGGCTCCAGCCGGCCGAAATAGCGTTCGGTCTCCTCGAACCATTGCAAGCTGACCTGGGCCGAACGCTGGGTGCTTTCGACCGCCGGCCGGCGCTCCGCCTCGTAGGCCGCGAGCGCGGCGCCGACCTTGCGATACTTGCCGAGAGCCTGGGCGAGGGCGACGGAATCCTCCATCGCCAGCTTGGTGCCCGAACCGATGGAAAAATGCGCCGTGTGCACCGCGTCGCCCATCAGCACGATATTTTCGTGATGCCAATGCTCGTTGCGGACGATCGGAAAGCTGCGCCACAACGAACGGTTCTTGATCAGGCGGTGGCCGTCGAGCTCGTCGCGAAACAGGTTCTCGCAGAACGCCAACGTCGCGTCCTCGTCGGCCTTGTCCATGCCGGCCTTTTGCCACGTGTCCTCGGCGCATTCGACGATGAAGGTGGCGTGGCTCTTGTCGTACTGATAGGCGTGGACGCGCCACAGGCCGTGCCGGTCCTGCTTGAAGAAAAATGTGAAAGCGGGAAACGGCCGCGTCGTGCCGAGCCAGACGAACTTGTTGCACCGCCAGTCGATCTGCGGCCGGAAATGGGCGGCGTACTGGCCGCGGATCGTCGAATTGACGCCGTCCGCCGCCAGGATCAGGTCGGCGTCCTTGTAGGGCGCGAGATCGGATACATCGGTTTCGAACCGGAGCCGCACGCCGAGCCCGGCCGCGCGCCGTTGTAGGATGTCGAGCAGCTTCTGGCGCGACAGCCCGGAGAAACCGTGGCCGGTCGAGGAGATCACCTCGCCCTTGTAATGGATGTCGATATCGTCCCAATGGGCGAAATTGCGGGTGATCTCGGCATAGGTTTCGGGATCGACATCGGCGAAGCCTTCGAGCGTCGCGTCGGAAAACACGACGCCGAAACCGAACGTGTCGTCCGCGCGATTGCGCTCAACCACCGTGATGTCGTGCGCCGCATCCGCCTTCTTCATCAGGATGGCGAAATAAAGCTGACGATTTTCACCCTACGCCGCTCCCTCGCAGCCTAAAAAGAGCCGCCGATCCGGTTTTTCGCCCATAAAAAATTATTTTAGACCTAAAATATTTTTCGGCAAGGGCTTACGGGCATTTTTCCCCTAGATGGCCGGTCCCGCAGCGTGCCCCCGGGCCAGGCAACCCACAATATACCGCTTGCACATTCCCGTTCTCGAAGCTGTGCAATCGTCGCCGTTTCACGTCCGGCCGGCAAGGTGGAAACCGCCGCCGGAGTCGTGGATAATGGCTTTATCCAACCACATGCCCGGTTTCATCGACCGGTCGCCGAAAAGCGCGGGAGAATCATAATGAGCAATTTCACACGTCGCCATTTCCTCGTCACCGCCGCCGGGGCGACGGGGGCCGCGATCGCCGGGCCGGCGTTGTTCCCCTTCGGCGCCCGCGCCGCCGCCGATGCGGTCACGCTCGATGTCGCCACCCGCACGATCGAGGTGAACGGCCGCGCGGCCACGGTGTTCGGCGTCATGCAGCCCAATGGCAAGCATGGGCTGGTCGCCCGCGCCGGCGATAATTTCCGCGTGGCGCTCAATAACCGCCTCAAGGAAGAAACCCTGGTCCATTGGCACGGGCTGCTGCCGCCCACGAACCAGGACGGCGTGCCTGGCCTGTCGCAGCCGGCGCTCAAGGCTGGCGGGCGCTACGATTACGATTTTCCACTCGCCCTTCCCGGCACCAACTGGATGCATTCCCATGTCGGCCTGCAGGAACAAAAGATGCTGGCCGCGCCCCTGATCGTCCGCGATCCGGCCGAAGACAGGCTCGACGAACAGGAAGTCGTCATCATGCTGCACGATTTCACCTTCAAGGAGCCGGAGGAAATCCTCGCCGGGCTGCTCGGATCCACTAGCGCGGCCGGGATGAGCGGCATGGCCGGCATGAGCGGAATGAGCGGCATGGGGAACATGGGCAGCATGGGCAACATGCAGGGCATGAACATGGACAATGCCGGCGCGGCCGCGGCAAAGATGGGCCATGCGGCAATGGGTCACGGCGCCCCTGCCGCCGCCCCACCGCCGGCCGCAGCCCCGTCGGGCGATCATGCCGGCATGGCAATGGGCGGAAGCGGCGGACAAGCCGGCGGCATGGAGATGGACCTTAACGACGTCGAGTTCGACGCCTATCTCGCCAACGACCGCACGCTCGGCGATCCCGAAGTCGTTCGCGTCGAGCGCGGCGGCAAGGTGCGCCTGCGCATCATCAACGGCTCGGCCTCGACCAACTATTTCATCGATGTCGGGCAGCTGAACGGCCAGCTGACCGCCGTCGACGGCATGCCGATCGTGCCCGTTACCGGCCGCCGCTTCGAGCTGGCGATCGCCCAGCGCCTTGATGTCCGCGTACAGCTTCCCGCGGGCGAAGGCGCCTATCCGGTGCTCGCCCTGCGCGAAGGCGACACGGCGCGCAGCGGCATCGTGCTCGCCACGGCCGGGGGCAAGGTTGCGCGCATCGCCGACAAGGGGAGCGAGAAAATGGGCGCGGTCCGGCTCGACCTCGAGGTCCGGCTGCGGGCGGCAAAGCCGCTGGCGGTCAAGAAGGCCGACCGGACGCATCTTCTCAATCTGACCGGCGACATGGCAAAATATGTCTGGACCCTGAACGGCATGCGTTTCAGCGACGCGCCGCCGCTGATGGTGCGCAAGGGCGAACGGGTCGAGATCGTCATGCAAAACCAGACCGGCATGGCGCATCCGATGCACATGCACGGCCATCATTTCCAGATCGTCGCCATCGACGGCAAGCGTATCGCCGGCGCCTTGCGCGACACGGTCATGGTGCCACCGCAGCGCAGCGTCACCTTCGCCTTCGACGCCGACAACCCAGGCAACTGGGCCTTCCACTGCCACAACCTCTATCACATGGAGGTGGGCATGATGACGTCGGTCAAATACGAGGCCTGATCAGGGATCAAGCGCGAGGTCCGGTCGGGCGGCGGTCAGTTGGCGACGCGCTTGCGCAGCGCGTACTGACCGTCCTTCATCTCGCAAAAGAATTTTTCGATGTCGGGGTGGGCGACCGGGCGACCGGTCTCGTCGGGAAGCAGGTTTTGCTCCGATACATAAGCGGTGTAGGTCGCTTGCGCGTTCTCGGCCAGCAGGTGATAGAACGGCTGATCCTTGCATGGGCGGATTTCGGGCGGGATCGACTGCCACCATTCCTCGGTGTTGTTGAATGTCGGATCGACGTCGAAAATGACGCCGCGGAACGGGAAGATTCGGTGGCGCACGATCTGTCCGATACTGAACTTCGCCTTGCGATCGATCATTGGCGTCGTATTACCATGTTGCGATTCCACCTGCCGCCCTTCGCCCAAAGCCCGCAACGCGACGCGGGCGCAATCCGCCGCTCGATCCTGCGTCTTATCATGCCGATGCGCCGCGCGTTTGCATAAAATTTTATGCAACGGCTCCGGCGGCGGCTACTCAATCCTTCCAGCGCTCGGCGAGAGCATCACCCGCCATATCGACCAACCTACCGCTAATTTGGTAACCGGCAAAATCGTTAATTTCGCCGCGAAACATGCAAGAATAAGTGCCAGATTGATAACCTTGAACGCATCGCACATAAGGCATCGAGCATAGCAGTGGAAAAGACATTCCCCGCCGCAGCACAGGTGGTGATCATCGGCGGCGGTATCGCCGGCTGTTCGGTCGCCTATCATCTCGCCAAGCTTGGCGTGCGCGATATCGTGCTGGTCGAACAAGGGCAGTTGACCTGCGGCACCACCTGGCACGCCGCCGGGCTGGTCGGCCAGTTGCGCGCCAATCGCAACATGACGCAGATGAGCCGCTACGGCGTCGAGCTTTATGCCCGGCTCGAAGCCGAGACCGGCCAGGCCACCGGCTGGAGACAATGCGGCAGCATAACCGTCGCGCGCACTGCCGAGCGTATGATCCTTCTCCGCCGCATGCTGGCGACAGCGGCAAGCTTCGGCGTCGAGGCCGAACTGATCGACCCGAAGGAAGCCGGCCGGCGCTGGCCGCTGATGCGCACCGACGATCTCGCCGGAGCGGTATGGCTGCCGGGCGACGGCAAGGCCAACCCCACCGATCTTACCCAGGCCCTCGCCAAGGGCGCAAGACAAGGCGGCGTGCGGATTTTCGAGAAAACGCGCGTGACCGGCCTTCGTCGCGACAAGGGACAGGTGACCGGCGTCGAGACCAACCGCGGAACCATCGCCTGCGCCGCGGTCGCTAACTGCGCCGGACAGTGGGCGCGCGGCCTCGGACTGCTCGCCGGGGTGAACGTACCGCTGCATTCAGCCGAGCATTTCTACATCGTCACCAAACCGATCGCCGGCATCACCCCCGACCTGCCGGTGATGCGCGACCCCGACGGCTACACCTATTTCAAGGAAGAAGTCGGCGGGCTGGTCATGGGCGGATTCGAGCCGGCGGCCAAGCCCTGGGGCATGGACGGGATTCCCGATGGGTTCGAGTTCCAGTTGCTCAACGAAGACTGGGACCAGTTCGAGATTTTGATGACCAACGCCATCGCCCGCGTGCCAGCGCTGGAGACCGCCGAGGTGCGCCAGCTTCTCAACGGCCCTGAAAGCTTTACCCTCGACGGCAATTTCATCCTCGGCGAGGCGCCCGAATTGCGCGGCTTTTATGTTGCCGCCGGGTTCAACTCGGCCGGCATCGCCAATGCCGGGGGCGCCGGCCGCCTGCTCGCCGAATGGATTGCCGGCAACGAGCCGCCGATGGACCTGCTCGACGTCGACATCCGCCGCTTCGCCGGCTTTCACGCCAACCGCGCCCATCTGCGTGACCGCACGGTCGAGACGCTCGGCCTTCATTACGCAATGCGCTGGCCGCGGCTCGAGCTCGCCTCGGTGCGCCCCTTGCGCTGCTCGCCGCTCTACGACCGCCTCAAGGCCAAGGGCGCGCAGTTCGGCAGCAAGATAGGCTGGGAACGGCCCAACTGGTTCGCCACCGCCGCCGTATCGGTCTCGCCGCCCACCTTCGGCCGGCCGACTTGGCTCGATCCCTGCATCGAGGAGCAGTGCGCGGCGCGCGAAGCCGTCGCCGTATTCGACCAGACATCGTTCGCCAAGTTCCTCCTCCAGGGGCGCGATGCCGAGGCCGTGCTCCAGCGCCTGTGCGCCAATGACATCGCCGTTCCGCCCGGCCGCACGGTCTACACCGCCATGCTCAACCGGCGCGGCGGATTCGAGAGCGACATCACCATCCAGCGTCTGGCGCATGACAGGTTCTTCATCGTTTCGGCCACCGCGCAGGCTGCCCGCGATGCTGACTGGGTAACGCGCCATATCGGGGCGCACGAGGCGGCGCTGGTTGACGTTACGTCTGGCTGGACCGTGCTGTCGGTGATGGGGCCGCGGGCGCGCGAGTTGCTGACCCGACTGTCGAAGGACGATCTGACGCCCGCCGCATTTCCATTCGCCGCGGTGCGCGAGATCGATGTCGGCTATGCCCGCGTGCGCGCGGCGCGCCTCAGCTATATCGGCGGCCCCGGTTTCGAGCTTTATATCCCGAGCGAATTCGCCACCGGGGTGTATGACGCGCTGTTCGCGGCGGGCGGCGAGCTCGGCCTGCGCGACGCCGGTTATTACGCGCTCGACGCCTTGCGTATCGAGGCCGGGCGGCGCGCCTTCGGGGCCGAGCTCGGCCCGGACGAAACGCCGTATCAGGCCGGGCTTGAGACGTTCGTCAGGCCTGGCAAGGGCGTCGATTTTATCGGCCGCGCGGCCTTGGCGAAACCACCGGCAAGCGGGCCGGCAAAACGCCTTGCGCTGTTCGTCCTCGACGATCCGGCGGCGTTCCTGTGGGGCGGCGAGGCGATCCTGCGCGACGGCGCGCCGGTCGGCG
>JACQAF010000237.1 GCA_016195145.1 Rhodospirillales bacterium | reverse complement strand
GTCAGATCGAGATCGAAGCCCGCCTTGGTCCCGTCGCGGTCCATCGAGGTGAGAAGAATTTCGCCGCACCCGTATTCGACCATCCGTCGCGCCCAATCGACGGCGTCAAGCCCGGTCGCCTTGCGGCCGCCATGGGTGAAAACCTCGAACCCGCCGGCCGCGTTGCGCTTGGCGTCGATGGCGACGGTGATGCACTGGCTGCCGAATTTCTCCGCCGCCTCGCGCACGAAATCAGGCCGGGCGACCGCCGCCGTGTTGATCGACGCCTTGTCGGCCCCGGCGAGCAGCAATTTGCGGATATCCTCGGTCGCGCGCACCCCGCCGCCGACGGTGAGCGGCATGAAGCAGCGCTCGGCCGTGCGCGCGACCACGTCGAACAGCGTGTCGCGATTATCCGAGCTGGCGGTGATGTCGAGAAAACACAGTTCGTCCGCACCCTCGCGGTCGTAAAGGCTCGCCTGCTCGACCGGATCGCCAGCATCGACAAGATTGACGAAATTGACGCCCTTGACCACGCGGCCATCCTTGACGTCGAGGCAGGGGATGATGCGGACCTTGAGCATGGGGATCAGTTGTGCAGCAGGCGGACCGCTTCGGCAAGCTCGATCCGGCCGTCGTAAAGCGCCCGACCGCAGATCACGCCGACGATTCCGGCCGCCTCGTGCTCCTTGAGCGCCTTAAGATCGGCGAGCGAGGCCACGCCCCCCGAAGCGATCACCGGTGTGGTGAGCGCGAAGGCAAGATCGACTGTCGCCTCGACATTCGGGCCGCCCATCGCCCCGTCGCGACCGATATCGGTGTAAACGATGGCGGCAGCGCCGGCATCCTCGAACTTGAGGGCAAGATCGAGCGCCTTGACCGTCGAGGTTTTCGCCCAACCCTCGACCGCGACATAACCGCCGCGTGCATCGATACCGACGACGATCTGCCCCGGCCAGCGCCTGCACACCGAGCGCACGAAATCGGGCCGGTTGAGCGCCGCCGTACCGAGGATCACCCGCGCCACGCCGGCGACGAGCCAAGCCTCGATCCCCGCCTCGTCGCGGATGCCGCCGCCAAGCTGGACCGGCGTCCTGACCGCCGCCAATATCGCCGCGACCGCTTCGGCGTTAACCGATTTGCCGGCGAATGCGCCGTCGAGATCAACGACGTGCAGCCAGGTGCAGCCGGCGGCGGCGAAGCGCTGTGCCTGGTTGGCGGGACTCTGATTGAAGACAGTCGCCTGCGCCATGTCGCCGCGCAGCAGGCGGACGCAGGCCCCGTCCTTGAGATCGATAGCCGGGAACAGGATCATCGCCGTTTTCCTAGGGCCGCCAGGCAAGAAAATTGGCGATCAGGCGCAGCCCCGCCGCCTGGCTTTTTTCCGGGTGGAACTGCGTGCCGGCGATATTGTCGCGACCGACGACGGCGACCAGCGTGCCGCCATATTCCGTCGTTGCCAGCACGTCGGCCCGATCGGCCGGAACGAAATGATAGCTGTGGACGAAATAGGCGTGCGCGCCGCGCGCGATGCCGGCGAGTAGCGGATGGTCGGCGCGCACCGGGTTGAGCTCGTTCCAGCCCATGTGTGGAATTTTCAGCGCCGGGTCCGTGGGCTCGATGCGATGCACCTCGCCCGCGATCCAGCCGAGCCCGTCATGCGTGCCGTGCTCGAAGCCGCGCATCGCCAGCAATTCCATGCCGACGCAGATGCCGAGAAACGGCTTCTTTTTTTCGTGCACCTCGCGCGCCAGCGCCTCGACCATGCCGCCCACGGCCTTGAGGCCATTCATGCAGTCGGCGAATGCGCCCACCCCCGGCAAAACGATGTGGCTGGCGCCGGCAAGCGCGCGCGGATCGGCGCTTACCTCGATTGCGGTTCCCGGGGCGCGCTCGGTCGCGGCGCGCTCGAAGGCTTTCGCCGCCGATCGCAGATTGCCCGAGCCATAGTCGATAATGACCGTTTTCATCCGCCGGTCACGCTGCTGCAATGTGCTTGGCAAAAAACCGACGTTCGGCTTCGAGCAGGCCGGGGGCCGCGATCACGCCCGCCTCGACGAATCCGCGCCCGGCGAGAGAGCGCCGTCGCCAATCATTCGCCTCTGCGCCGAGGATAAACGCCAACGCGACGCCCAGGGTGATTTCAGTCGCTAGACCGACGTGGAGCCAAGCGGCGGCAACGCCGAGCGCGCCTTCGAGCGCCAGGGCGATCAGCGCGGCGACCCACATGCCGTGCCAAAGCGCCCATGGCACGGCGAGAAAAAACGCCGGCCAGCAGAATCCTTCCTTGACCAGCGCCGCATCCTTGTCGGCGGCGTCCGATAACGGCCGGATGTGAACGGTATAGACCCACGCCCGAGCCATCGCGTCGCCCGGACCCGCCGTCAGGCCTTGAGCGTGCCGCCAAGCACGCCCTTGGTCGACGGCACGGCATCCGCCTTGCGCGGATCGATGGCGATCGCGCCCTTGAGCGCGCGGGCAAGCCCCTTGTAGCAGGACTCGACGATATGATGGTTGTTCTCGCCGTAAACCGTCTCGACATGCAATGTCAGGCCGGCTTCCTGAGAAAACGCCTTGAACCATTCCTTGAACAGCTCGGTGTCCATTTCGCCGAGCTTGGGTCGCGTGAAATTGACCCGCCAGATGAGATAAGGACGGTTCGAGGCGTCGAGAGCCACGCGGGTCAGCGTCTCGTCCATCGGAATGAGCGCGTCGCCATAGCGGACGATCCCGACCCGCTCGCCCAAGGCCCTGGAAACTGCCTGGCCGAGTGCGATGCCCGTATCCTCGGTCGTGTGGTGATAATCGATGTGCAGGTCGCCTTCGGCCCGCAACGCGATGTCGATCAGGCTGTGGCGCGACAATTGCTCGATCATGTGGTCGAGGAAACCGATGCCGGTGCGCACATCGTAGCGCCCGGTCCCGTCGAGATCGACGCGCGCCGATATGCGCGTCTCCTTGGTGTTGCGGCGAATCTCGGCGACCCGGCGCGGCGGCGCAGCGGCGGCCGGCGCGGCGGTGCGGCCGCGGGGCGCAGGGGCGGATTTGACGGCCTTGGCCATGGCGTGCGGGGCGGCGGCGCGCCCCCTCCTTCGACGATGTGACGAAACGGCTCTTGCGCGGGCTTTGTAGCAAAGCCGCGCCCAACCTGCCAGTGGGAAGGCCGCCCCCGATGGGGGGCGGCACGGCTGTCGAATCGCTGGTCGGGCCCACGCGATCTGCGGTATGATAAGCCCGCGTTATTAACCAGTATTCGTTCAAATCATGGGCAAAACCCGGTACGCAGCCGGCGAGATCATTTTCCGCGAGGGCGAACGCTCGGATCGCATCTATATCGTCGGCTCGGGCGAGGTCGAATTGACCCGTACGGGACCGCACGGCACGGTCATTGTCGCGGTCCTGAAGCCGGGTTCGCTGTTCGGCGAGGTTGGCAACGCCGGCGACGAGCACCATACCGTGACCGCACGAACGTCGGAGCCAACCGAGATCGACGCCATTCCTCACGATGCGCTACGCACGGCAGGGCGGCGCAAATCGCCGGCCGGCGTGTCGTCCGGCGATCATCGCCTTGCGGCGATGGCGGGCGGATCGCCAGCGCCGGATCGGCGCGGCCCCGACGGCGGCGGCACAACGTTTGCCAAACCGCCGGTTCCTGTGGGCAAGCCTCGCGCCGGAGTTTTTGATGGCACGATCCGCATTTGTCCCGACTCCCCCGCCGCCGCCCGGCAATTGCCCCGCGAAGGGATCACGGTCGACGAGTTTCCGTTTCGCATCGGCCGCCGCACGACCAAGAGCGAGAGCCGCCACGCCATGTCCAGCCATCTCGAACTCGACGAGGAGCAGCCGTTTTATCTGTCGCGCCTGCATTTCGCCGTCGACGAAACGGCCTGGGGGCCGGTGGTGGTCGATTGCGGTTCGCGCCTCGGCACCCGGGTGAACGGCGAGCTGGTCGGCGGCACGGCCGACGAGGTGCGCGCGCCGCTCAATCCCGGCGAAAACACCATCGTTCCAGGCAACGAAAAATCGACGCTGCGCTTCAAGATCGTCGTCGATCCGGCCAAAAATGATCATTGCCGGTTTGTCGACGGCCTTGATCCGGCGCGGCCAACAGCTTAAATCCTGAGGGCCGGCGCGATCGGCGCCTTTATCCCCTTTCCTGGATTGCAATGCCGTCAACCGATTCCCCGCCCGTGTGGCATGGCACGACCATACTTTCGGTCCGCAAGGGCGGGCGCGTCGTCGTCGCCGGCGACGGCCAGGTCAGTCTTGGCCAGACGATCATCAAGTCCAACGCGAAGAAAATCCGCCGTCTCGGCGATGGCAGCGTTATTGGCGGCTTCGCCGGCGCGACCGCCGATGCCTTCACGCTGTTCGAGCGCCTCGAAGCCAAGCTTGAGCAGCATCCCGGCCAGTTGACCCGGGCCTGCGTCGAGCTGGCCAAGGATTGGCGGACCGATCGGTATCTGCGCCGGCTGGAAGCCATGATGGCGGTCGCCGACAAGGACGTATCGCTGGTCCTTACCGGCACCGGCGACGTGCTGGAGCCCGAGGAAGGCCTGATCGGCATCGGCTCGGGAGGATCCTATGCGCTGGCGGCGGCGCGCGCGCTGATCGGCGTCGACGGGCTCGACGCCCGCTCCATCGCCGAGCGGGCGATGAAAATCGCCGCCGAAATCTGCGTTTACACCAACGATAAAATCGTTATCGAAACGCTGTGAGCGCCACCTCTTTCTCTCCTCGCGAGATCGTCTCCGAGCTTGACCGGTATATCATCGGTCAGGACGCCGCCAAACGCGCCGTCGCCGTGGCGCTGCGCAACCGCTGGCGGCGACTTCAGCTTCCCGAAGAGCTGCGCGAAGAAGTCCTGCCCAAGAACATCCTGATGATCGGGCCGACCGGCTGCGGCAAGACCGAGATATCGCGCCGGCTCGCCCGCCTCGCCGATGCGCCGTTCATCAAGGTCGAGGCGACCAAGTTCACCGAGATCGGTTATGTCGGGCGCGATGTCGAGCAGATCATGCGCGACCTGGTCGAAGTATCGATCGCCATGACCCGCGAGCGCTTGCGCAAGGACGTCGCCGCCAAGGCCGAACTCGCCGCCGAGGAACGCGTGCTCGACGCGCTGGTCGGCGCTAACGCCTCGGCCGACACGCGGGCGCGTTTTCGCAAAATGCTGCGCGAGGGCGAGCTTAGCGCCCGCGAGATCGAGATCCAGGTCCAGGAATCGTCCGGCATGTCGATGCCGACCATCGACATCCCCGGCATGCCCGGCGCCCAGATGGGGATGATCAATCTCAACGAAATCCTCGGCAAGGCGCTCGGCGGTACGCGCACCCGGCCGCGCAAGATGTCGGTTACCGACAGCCACGCCCTGCTGATGGCCGAGGAAAGCGACAAGCTGCTCGACCAGGAGCGGGTGATCAACGAAGCCAAACGGGCGGTCGAGCAAAACGGCATCGTCTTCATCGACGAGATCGACAAGATCTGCGCCCGCTCGGAGCGGGCCGGCGCCGATGTCAGCCGCGAGGGCGTGCAGCGCGATCTTCTGCCGCTGATCGAAGGGACGACGGTGGCGACCAAATACGGCGCTGTCAAATCCGACCACGTGCTGTTCATCGCCTCGGGCGCGTTCCATCTCGCCAAGCCGTCCGACCTGCTGCCCGAGCTGCAGGGCCGCCTGCCCATCCGGGTCGAGCTCAAGGCCCTCGACCGCGGCGATTTCGTGCGCATCCTGACCGAACCCGAGAACAGCCTGATCCGGCAATATAAGGCCTTGCTAAAGACCGAGGACGTCACCCTCGACTTCACCCCGGATTCGATCGAGGCGATCGCCGACCTCGCCGCCGAGGTCAATCGCGGGGTCGAGAATATCGGCGCCCGGCGATTGCACACCATTCTCGAGCGCCTGCTCGAGGAAATCAGCTTCGCCGCCGCCGACCAGGCGGGCACGACCCTGGTCATCGACGCCGCCTATGTTCAGGCCAAGGTCGCCGACCTCGCCAAAAACGCCGACCTGCGCAAGTTCATCCTCTAGGCTGGATTTCCGCCGTCCGTGGCCGGCGTTCACTACGATGTGAACGCACCTCACACGGAGGTGAAACGGAATCGGGCTCCGAGGGGAATATTCGTAAATAGGGGTCGTTAGCAGCCAGGCTGCGCCGCCCGCAAGAAAGGGGCGGCTGCATGGGCATGTCCCTAGAATCACTGCATAGGGAGGCGATTGATGAATTCATTGCTTAACAGGTTGCGTTCCACCACCGCGGTTGCGGTCGTCGTCGCCATTGGCGCGGCCGGGACGGGTTATGTTTTCTCGGCCGGCGGGCCGGGTATCCCCGCCGCCCAGGCCCAGAATCCGTGCGCCGCACGCAACCCCTGTGCCGCCAAGAACCCATGCGGCGCTAAAAACCCCTGCGCCAGCGCCTGTGTCGTCCCCCGCCTGCAGACCGCCGCCTTGCAGAATCCGTGTGCGGCCAACCCCTGTGCGGCAAAAGCGAATCCCTGTGCGGCAAAAGCCAATCCT
>JACQAF010000236.1 GCA_016195145.1 Rhodospirillales bacterium | reverse complement strand
CGCGATATTCTCAAGTTTTTCGACGATCTGCCGCCGGAACGGGCGCGCGTGGCGCTGCGTTACTGGCGGGCGGATGAGGAGTATCTGCAGGCAATCGCCGCGCTTGACGGTGCAACCAAGATGGAAACGCCCGAATGACCTCGACCGGCGCCATGTACCCGCTTCCCGCCGCATCGGAGATCGCGTCGAAGGGCGGTCAGCTGATCACCGGCCTGGGCGGGGCGGTGACCGATGCGAAGCTGCAGGCGACGCTGGCCCGCGTGGTGATGCAAGAGCTGTCGCCCGTTTTCATCGCCTATCTCGAAGGCAATCTCCTCTACGCCAATAGCGGCTATCTGCGGCTGTTCGGCATCGCCCCCCATGGCGCCACCGATATCGACGTTCATCTGGCCGAGCTGCGCCATGAGGTCGGCGAGGTCATGACCGAGTTGCGCGGGCCCTCGGGCCGGCTGGTCGCTCAACGCAGTTTCCCTACGCCCTCCGGCCAGGCGCACTACCGGGTCCAGTATTTCCCGGTTTTCGACGGCGGCGACCGGCTGGTGGCGATCGGCGGCGTCTATTACGAGATCACCGCCCAGGTGACGACGGTCGAGCGGTTGCGCGCCACCCAGGAAACGTTCAACGACATTCTCCGTTCGGCGTCCGACTGGGTGTGGGAAACCGACGAGAACGACCGGATCAGTTTTATCTCCGAGCGCATTACCGAGATCATCGGCCAGCCGACCGCAATAATCGTCGGTCGGCGGCTGGCCGATCTTGGCGTGCCGACCGAAGAACCCGGCGGCGCCGCAGCATTCCAAAAGGCGCTGACGGCGCGCACGCCTTTCCGCAGCCAGACTCTCGATATGCCTGGCCGCGACGGCCGGCTGCGCCGCCACCACCTCAGCGGCGTGCCGATCTTCCACCTCAAATCCGGCCGGTTCGCGGGCTTTCGCGGCACCGGCACCGACGTCAGCGCCCAGTACGTCGCCGAAGAAGCCTCGCGCATATCGCGCCGCCAGCTCGAAGAGGCGTTGGGCGAGCTTAATCGCAAGAACCTTCATCTCGATCTGGCGCTCGGCCAGGCCCAGGTGGCGGCCAAGGCCAAGGGCGAGTTTCTCGCCAATATGAGCCACGAGCTGCGCACGCCGCTCAACGCCGTCATCGGTTTCGCCGATCTTATCGCCCAGCGCAGTTTCGGCCCGAACGTCGATCGCTACGTCGAATACGCCAGCCTGATCGTCAAGGCGGGCAATCACCTGCTCAGCATCGTCAACGATATTCTCGACGCCTCGCGGCTGGAGAGCAATCTGCTCCGCGTCGATCTCGAGCCGGCGGGGCTGGCGTCGATCATCGACGAGGCGCTGTCGCTGGTTGCCGCGCGCGCGACCGAGAAACGCATCGTCATCGCCTACGATTCGGCGACGGCCGACATGATGCTGATGGTCGACCGGGTCCGCGCCGTGCAGATTTTCGTCAATCTTCTCTCTAACGGGGTGAAATTCACCCCGGCCGGCGGGCGCGTCGGCATCGATATCGGGCAAATGGAAAACGGCCAGGCGCGCATCGTCGTATGGGATACGGGCCCCGGCGTGCCGGTCGATAAGCATGAAGCGATCTTCGCGCCCTTCTACCAGATTCACGAGCATTCCTATTCCCGCCCGCACGAAGGAGCCGGCCTCGGCCTGCCGATTTCGCGCCAGCTCGCGCGACTGATGAACGGCGACGTCGCTGTCGAGGGCGCGGCAGGGCAGGGCGCGCGCTTTGCCGTCAACCTGCCTATGGCGACCAACGAAGCGATTGAACGGACGGCCGCCCGACAGCGCGCAGCGGCGCGGCCCGACGAGTCCGGCGTCGCCGGCTGAAGCCTCTGGTCAGGCGGCCGGGCGGCGCAAGGCCGCCCAGGCGTAAACCGCCTGAATCGCCAGCGCGATCAGGAAAACCGCCGGCCGGTCGACCGGGTCCGCGCCAACATACCATAGCGCCATGACACCCTGGACGGCCGTCATCGCATAAGTCAGCAGGCTTACCTGCCGGTGGCTCCAGCCCGACCGGTTGAGGATCTGGTATAGGTGCGAGCGATGCGCCGCGGTCAGGCGCTCGCGCCGCCGCAGACGCCGGAACCAGGTCAGGGTCGTATCGAAAATGAAATGGAAGAGGAGAAGGGGAACGAGAAGAACCAGCGTTCCCGTATCGTCGCCGCGGCCGAGGAGGACCCCAAGGCCGGCAAAGGCGAAGCCGAGAAACTGGCTGCCGACATCGCCCATGAAGATCCGCGCCGGCGGAAAATTAACCACCAGGAAGCCAAGGCTGGTCGCGGCGAGCACGAGGGCGAGGCCGGTCGCCGCCGGTTGACCGAGCTCGAACGCGGCGAGGGCGAGGAACGCCGCCGCGAGCACGGCCGTGCCGCCGGCGAGCCCATCGAGCCCGTCCATGAAATTGAAGGCGTTGGTCAGGCCGACGAGCCAGAGCAGCGTCAGCCCATAGCTGGCGACGCCGAGGGTCAGCGACCCGAAGCCGGGGACATAGATCGTCTCGATGACCACGCCGGCGGCCATGGCGATCGCGGCGGCGGCGCACTGGGTGACGAGCTTGACGGCGAAGGACAGGCGGCGCGCGTCGTCGGCCAGGCCGGCGACGGCGCAGATCAGGCAGCCTGCCGCGAACCCGGTAAACGCCATCGCCCCCGGCAGGGGAGCAGCGCCCGACACCGCCAGCCATGCCGTCCCGGCGGCGGCGGCAAGAACGATGCCGATTCCGCCGCCGCGCGGCGTGGGGGCGCGGTGCGACGATCGCTCGTTCGGTACGTCGACCAGAACGCGCCAGCGGGCCATCGCCCAGGCTGCGGCGGCGGCCGCGGCGATCAGCGCGACGACAAAGCCAATGAAGGATATGAGGCCGAGATCGATCATGGCGGCAGGCAGGATATTAAACGCAAACCTGGTTGTCCGCGAGGGGTACTCGTTTTGCCCTGGCCGCAGCTTGTCCTGGGGGCAACGGCTGAGCCGTAGCCCGCGGTTGCGGGGGCGGGTCAAGGGGGGTAAGCCTTGACCCATGAACGCGGCATTCGATCCCGGCGCGGCGCGGCAGCGCATCCGCGAACGCGCCCTGGCGGCAGGGTTCGATGCCGTCGGCTTTGCGCCCGCTGCCCTGGCGGGGGGTGCGGGGGAGCGTTTGGCCGAATTCGTCGCCGCCGGGTTGCACGGCGATATGGGCTGGCTCGCCGACACGGCGGCGCGGCGTAGCGATCCGCGCGCCTTGTGGCCCGAGGCGAGAAGCGCCGTCGTGCTCGCCCTCAACTACGCGCCGGCCGGCGATCCGCTGGCCGCGCTCGACCGGCGCGACGAGGCGACGGTGTCGGTCTATGCCCGCAACCGCGACTATCACGACACGGTGAAGAAGCGGCTCAAGGCGGTGGCGCGCTGGGTCCACGAAACCTTCGCCGCCGAGGTGAAGGTGTTTGTCGATACCGCGCCGGTAATGGAAAAACCGCTGGCCCAGGCGGCCGGGCTCGGCTGGCAGGGCAAGCACACCAATCTCGTGTCGCGGCGTTTCGGGTCGTGGCTGTTTCTCGGCGAGATCTTCACCGCGCTCGACCTCGCGCCCGACGCGCCGGAGACGGATCATTGCGGGGAATGCCGGCGCTGTCTCGATATCTGCCCGACGGCGGCCTTTCCCGCTCCCTACCGGCTCGACGCCCGGCGCTGCATCTCGTATCTCACCATCGAGCATAAGAGCCATATCGCGCGTGAATTCCGCGCCGCGATGGGCAACCGTATTTACGGATGCGACGATTGCCTTGCCGTCTGCCCGTGGAACAAGTTCGCCGCCGCGACGCATGAAGCCGATTTCCTGCCCCGCCCGGCCCTCGATGCGCCGCGCCTGGCCGACCTTGCCGCCCTCGACGACGCGACATTCCGCGCGCTGTTCGCCGGCTCGCCGGTCAAGCGCGTCGGGCGCGACCGTTTCGTGCGGAACGTACTGATTGCCATCGGCAACAGCGCGACGCCGGCCTTGATTCCGACGGTACGGCGGCTGCTCGCCGATCCCTCGCCGTTGGTGCGCGCAATGGCGGTATGGGCGCTGGCGCGGCTGATGCCGCAGGACGGGTTCGCCGCCCTTAGCAACGAATATCTGCCGTCGGAGAACGATGTGGCAGTACGCGAAGAATGGCGGTGCGCGTGATCGGTCTTGACGCCCGGCTGGGCAACCCGGTCTTGCGCCGTCTTTACGATTATTGGAACGCGCGCCGGGGCGGGCGACCGTTTCCCGGGCGGGCGGATATCGATCCGCTCGACTTTCCCTACGCGCTTGGTTATGTGTCGCTGGTTGATGTTCTTTACGATCCGCTGCGATTCCGCTATCGCCTGATCGGCACTAACCTCGTGGCGCGGACCGGCTTCGACTGGACCAGGCGAATGGTCGAGGATTTTCCCGATCCGGCCTACCGCGCCGCCCTGCTCGCCGGCTATGGGGAAGTGGTCGAGCGCCGCCGGCCGGTATTTTCCATCGACGGGCGGTCGATCGACAACCGCTTCTGGCGATGGGAGACGCTGCGCCTGCCCCTGGCGGCCGACGGCACGACAATCGACATGATTATGAATTGTTCTTCCGACGCCGAGCAATCCCCGCGCTGACGCGCGGCGTGCACAGTGGACGCGGGCGGCCGGTTTCGATAGTCATCTACCCCGCCAGTCAGAACATGCAGCCCCGCCGCCGATGGCAGGACCGAAGGAACCCGCCGCGTTGCAGCTTTCCGATTTCGATTTCGACCTGCCGCCCGACCGGATCGCCCAGCGTCCGGTTTCGCCGCGCGACGCTGCGCGGTTGCTGGAGGTCGGTCCGGCACTGGTCGACCTTACGATGCGCGACCTGCCGGGGCGGCTGCGGGCGGGCGATCTTCTCGTTTACAACGACACCAAGGTGATCAAGGCGCGGCTGGCCGGGCGACGAGGGACAGCGGGGATCCAGGCGACGCTGCACCGGATGATCGACGCGGCGACATGGTATGCCTTTGCACGGCCGGCGAAAAAGCTGAAGGTTGGCGACCGCATCGTTTTCGCGCCCGATTTCGCCGCCACCGTGCGCGAAAAAGGCGATGGCGGCGAGGTAATGCTGCATTTCGATTGCGCGGGAACGCAATTGATGGCGGCGCTCGACAAATACGGCCAGATGCCGCTGCCGCCCTATGTGAAGCGTGCCGGCGGCGGCGATCCGCGCGACATGCAGGATTACCAGACCGTCTGGGCCGCGCGCGAGGGGGCGGTCGCCGCCTCGACCGCCGGGCTGCATTTTACGCCGGCGCTGCTGGGGGCCCTCGACGCCGCCGGGGTGCGGCGCGTGGCGTTGACGCTGCATGTCGGAGCCGGCACGTTTTTGCCGGTGAAGTCCGAGAACGTCGCCGAGCATCGCATGCACGCCGAATGGGGCGAGATCGGTCCGGGCGCGGCTGCGGCCGTCAACCGCGCCAAGGCCGAGGGCCGGCGCATCCTCGCCATCGGCACCACGGCCCTGCGCGTCCTCGAAACGGTGGCCGATCCGGGCGGGCGGGTGAAACCGTGGTCGGGCGAAACGCAGCTGTTCGTCCTGCCGGGCTTCGCCTTCCGGGCGGTCGATCTGCTGCTGACCAATTTCCATCTGCCGCGCTCGACACTGTTCATGCTGGTCGCCGCTTTCGCCGGGCTCGAGCGCATGCGCGCCGCCTACGCGCACGCAATCCGCGAGCGATACCGGTTCTTCTCATACGGCGATGCGTGCCTGATCCATCGCGCCGCACCGGGCGGGCCGGCATGAGCGGCTTCGGCTTCGCGCTGCTGGCGCGCGACGGCGCGGCGCGGCGCGGCCGGGTGACGACCGGCCGCGGCACGATCGAGACGCCGGCCTTCATGCCGGTCGGCACGGCGGCGACGGTCAAGGCGCAGACGCCCGAGGACGTGCGCGCAACCGGGGCCGAGATCGTGCTGTGCAATACTTATCATTTGATGCTGCGCCCGGGGGCCGAACGGGTGGCGAAGCTCGGCGGGCTGCATCCGTTCATGAACTGGCCGGGGCCGATCCTCACCGATTCCGGCGGCTTCCAGGTGATGTCGCTCGCTGCCCTGCGCAAGATCACCGAAGAGGGCGTCACCTTCCAGTCGCATCTCGACGGTTCGCGCCACGCGCTGACGCCGGAACGCTCGATCGACATCCAGCGGCTGCTCGACGCCGACATCACCATGGCCTTCGACGAATGCACGCCGTTCCCGGCGACCGAGGCCGAGGCGGCGCAATCGATGCGCCTGTCGATGCGCTGGGCCGCACGCTCGCGCGCCGCTTTCGTCGAGCGGCCCGGCTATGGCCTGTTCGGCATCGTTCAGGGCAGCGTCTATCCGGCGCAGCGCGAGGAATCGGCTAAATCGTTGACCGGCATCGGCTTCGACGGTTATGCGGTGGGCGGGCTCGCGGTCGGCGAGGGGGCGGAAACGATGAAGAAAATGATCGAGACGACCGAGCCTTTCCTGCCCGCCGACCGGCCGCGTTATTTGATGGGCGTGGGCAAGCCCGGCGACATCGTCGCTGCGGTGACGCGCGGCATTGACATGTTCGATTGCGTGCTGCCGACACGTTCGGGCCGCACCGCCCAGGCATTCGTGCGCACCGGCACGCTCAATCTGCGCAACGCCCGCCACGCCGAGGACCCTGGGCCGCTCGATCCCGAATGCCGCTGCCCCGCCTGCCGTAACTATTCGCGCGCCTATCTGCATCATCTGATCCGGACCGAGGAGATACTCGGTCCGATGCTGTTGACCCGGCACAACCTCACCTACTATCAGGACCTGATGGCCGAATTGCGCGGCGCGATCGAGGCCGGAACGCTGGCCGTCTATGCGGCCGATTTCGCACGCCGGCAGCAAGCCGATGCGACCGAAGCCGACGCGACAACCGCGCCCGAACGACCGGGCGTCTGAACCGACAGGAAAAGGAACCAGCCATGCCGCGCCGATCCGCCTCTCCTTATGCCGGTCTGTCCCAGCTCGGCCGCGCGACCGTAGCGCCCGACCGCCCGAAGAAAGCAAAGCTCGAGCGCGTGCCTAATCCGCATCCACGCAAAACCTATCTGGTGCGCTTCACCGTGCCGGAATTCACCTCGATCTGCCCGATCACCGGCCAGCCCGACTTCGCGCATCTGGTTATCGATTATGTCCCTCGGCGCTGGCTGGTCGAAAGCAAATCGCTGAAGCTCTATCTGGGGTCGTTCCGCAACCACGGCGCCTTTCACGAGGATTGCACGGTCGCCATCGGCGAGCGCCTCGTGAAGACGCTTGCCCCGCGCTGGCTGCGCATCGGCGGCTACTGGTATCCGCGCGGCGGCATCCCGATCGACGTGTTCTGGCAGACCGGCCGCCCACCGGCAGGATTGTGGCTGCCCGAGCAAGGAGTCGCGCCCTATCGCGGGCGCGGCTAGACTGGCGCCATGGGGGTTCTGCATGGTCTCTGGACCCAGCCGCTAAAATTGGTTACAGATGTAACCGATTAATCGATAAAATTAAGGGAGGTACCGCCTTATGTCGAACCGTCTCTTGCAACGCATCGGCGCAACGGCGTTCGCCGTCGCCGCGACGCTGGGGCTGGCCGCTGCGGCCGAGGCCCAGACTATCAAGATCGGATCGTTTCTCGCCGTCACCGGCCCGGCGTCGTTTCTCGGCGACCCCGAGGCCAAGACGCTGCGCCTCTACGCCGACCGGGTGAACGCGGCGGGCGGGATCAACGGCCGCAAGATCGAGATCGTGATCTATGACAGCGGCGGCGACGCGCGCCAGGCGGTGACCTTCGTCAAGCGCCTGATCGAGGAAGACAAGGTCGACCTGATCGTCGGCGGCAGCACGACCGGCGAGACGATGGCGGTGGTGCCGCTGGTCGAGGAAGCGCAAATTCCGTTCATTTCTCTGGGCGGCGCGTCGGTGATCGTCGAGCCGGTGAAGAAGTGGGTCTTCAAGATGCCCCATTCCGACCGCATGGCGGTCGAAAAGATATTCGCCGACATGAACAAGAACAAGCTGACCAATGTCGCGATCATCGGCGGCTCGGGTGCATTCGACCAGTCCTGCCGCAAGGAGGCGCAGACATTGAGCGCCAAGTACGGAGTCAAGGTCGTCGCCGACGAAACCTATGCGCCGACCGACAGCGACATGACCCCGCAGCTGACCAAAATCAAGAACGCGGCCGGCGTGCAGGCGATTCTCGGTTGCGGGTTCGGCGCGCCAACCTCGATCACCGCGCGCAATTACCGCCAGCTCGGCATGCAGAACATCGCGTTCTACTTCAACCACGGCGTCGGTTCGCAGCAGTTCATCGACGGCGCCGGCGGCGGGGCGGAAGGCGTGAAGGTGCCGGTGGCGGCGCTTCTGGTCGCCGCGCAGCTCGCCGATGGCGACCCGCAGAAGAAAATCGGGATGGCCTATACCGAGGCCTACAAAGCGGCCCATAACCAGCCGATCTCGACCTTCGGCGGCCACGCTTATGACGGCTTCTTTGTCGCCATCGAGGCGATCAAGCGGGCCGGCGGCACCGACAAGGCCAAGGTGCGCGACGAGATCGAGAAGACCAAGGGTCATGTCGGCGTCGATGGCATCTACAACATGACGCCGGCCGACCACATGGGCCTGTCGCTCGACTCGTTCAAGATGGTCGTGGTGCAGAACAACACCTGGAAGCTGCTCTACTAGGCGCAGAACAGGTCCGGCATCGACGGGCGGGGCGTTTCGTCCCGCCCGTCTGTCCGGCGCGCGATTGCGGCGGGGGATCGTGTCAGAGTTCCTGCAATTCCTGTTTTCGGGCATCGGCAACGGCGCGATCTATGCGCTGGTCGGCCTCGGCTTTGCGATCATCTATAACGCAAGCCATGTGATCAATTTCGCGCAAGGCGAGTTCGTGATGATCGGCGGCATGGCGACGGTGTCGCTGATCGCTGGCGGGATCGTTCCGGTGTGGCTCGCCATGCCGGTCGCCGTCGCCGTGGCTGGCGGAATCGGCATGGCGCTGGAGAAATTCGCCGTCGAGCCGGCGGCGCTGCGCCGCGGCGGCGGGGCGTCGGTCGTCGGCCTGATCATCATCACCATCGGCGCGTCGATCTTCATCCGCGGCGCGGTCGAGGTCTGGCTGGGCAAGGATTTTCACCGCCTGCCGCCGTTTTCGGGCAGCGAGGCGATCGACATCGCCGGGGCCAAGCTCGACCCGCAGATCCTGTGGGTGCTGGGCGGGCTGGCGGCGGTGGTTGCCGGCCTCAAATGGTTCTTCGAGCGCACGCGTTTCGGCAAGGCGATGCTCGCCGCCTCGCATAACCGGCTGGCGGCGCAGCTCGTCGGCATCGACATCCGCCGCGTGCTGCTGGCGAGCTTCGGTTTGTCGGCGGCGCTGGGCGCGCTCGCCGGCATCCTGACCGCGCCGATCACGCTGACCAAATACGACATCGGCATCATGCTCGGCCTCAAGGGCTTCTGCGCCGCCATTCTCGGTGGCCTTGGCAGCGGCTTCGGGGCAGTGCTCGGCGGGCTGGCGCTCGGCCTCGCCGAGGCGATGGCGGCGGGCTACATCTCGTCGGCCTACAAGGACGCGGTCGCCTTCGTCATCATCGTCGTCGTGCTGATCCTGATGCCGGGCGGCCTGTTCGGCGCCAAGTCGAGCGAGCGGGTCTGAGCATGAAGCGGCTTCCGTTGGGCACCGGTGGGCTGCTCGCATTGGCGGCGATTGTGGTCTTTCTGCCCTTTGTCTTGCCCAATAATTTTTATTTCGATGTGGCGGTGAAAACCGGCCTCAACGCCATCGTCTGCATCGGCCTCAACCTGCTGATCGGCTATGCGGGGCAGATCAGCCTTGGCCATGCCGGGTTCTTCGCCCTCGGCGCCTATAGCTCGGCGATCCTCACCGCGCGCTATGGCTGGCCGGCTCCGCTCGCCATGCTGACCGGCGCAGTCGGCGTCGGCCTGATCGCCTTTGTCGTCGCGCGGCCGATCCTGCGCCTCAAGGGCCATTACCTCGCCATGGCGACGCTCGGCCTCGGCATCATCGTCGCCATCGTCATCAACCGTGAGATTGCGCTGACCGGCGGACCTGACGGCATGACCGTGCCGGCCTTCAGCATCGGCGGATGGCGGGCGGTCGGCGCGCAGACCTGGTACTGGATCGTCGGCGGGGCGCTGCTGCTGGCCGTATGGCTGTCGCTCAACCTGATCGATTCCGGCGTCGGCCGCGCCCTGCGGGCGCTGCACGGCTCCGAGGTCGCGGCGGCGACCGCCGGCGTCGACATCCCGCGCTACAAGACGCTGGTTTTCGTCGTCTCCGCCGTCTTCGCCTCGCTCGCCGGATCGCTGTTCGCGCATGCCGACCGCTTCCTGACGCCGGTCGAGGCGGGGTTCCTGCGCTCGATCGAGTTCGTGACCATGGTCGTGCTTGGCGGCATGGCCTCGACCTTCGGTGGGGTGGTTGGGGCGGCGATCCTGACCGTGCTGCCGCAGCTCCTCGCCGGCTTCCACGATTACAAGCACCTCGCCTTCGGGGCGATCATGATCGGGGTAATGATCTTCATGCCCAAGGGGCTGGTGCCGAGCCTCGCCATGCTGCTGCGCCGCCGGCCGCGCGCGGGAGCGGGGCCGTGAGCCTGCTGCGGGTCGAGAACCTGACCAAGGAATTCGGCGGCGTGCGCGCCGTGGCCGATCTGTCCTTCGCCATCGACCGCGGGCGCATCCATTCAATCATCGGCCCCAATGGCGCCGGCAAGACGACGCTGTTCAACCTGATTACCGGCGTTTACACGCCGACCGCCGGGCGCATCTCCCTCGACGGCCACGACATCACCGCCCTGCCGACCGCCGCACGCGCGGCGCGCGGCATCCAGCGCACCTTCCAGAACCTGCAGATATTCTTCAACATGACGGCGATCGAGAACGTGATGGTCGGCCGGCATCTTCATCTCGATACGCGGTTCCTGCCGTCGCTGTTGTCGCTGCCGGCGATCCGGCGCGCCAACCGCAGCGCGGCCGAGCGCGCGACCGAGCTGATGCGCTTCGTCGGCCTCGATTCGTGGCTCGACGCCGACGCCGATGCAATGCCCTACGGCGCGCTGAAACGGCTGGAAATCGCGCGCGCGCTCGCCGCCGAGCCGTCGCTGCTGCTGCTCGACGAGCCGGCCGCCGGCCTCAATCCGAAGGAAACGGCGGATATCGACGCACTGATCCAGAAGATCGCCGCGTCGGGGACCACGGTCGTGCTGGTCGAACACGACATGAAGCTGGTGATGGGCGTATCCGACCATATCCTGGTGCTCGATTACGGCCAGCGCCTGGCCGAGGGCACGGCTGAAGAAGTGCGCAGCAACCCCGAGGTCGTGCGCGCCTATCTCGGACAGGCCGCGCCGGGGGTTGGGTGATGGTCAAGGCCGGCCCGCCCGCCATGCTGCTCGAAGTCGTCGGCCTGTCGAGCCATTACGGCCGCATCCAGGCCCTGCGCGGCATCGACCTCGCGGTGGCCGAGGGCGAGCTTCTCGCGCTCGTTGGCGGCAACGGGGCCGGCAAGACGACTCTCTTGCGGGCGATTTCGGGCGTCCAGCCGGCTTCGGCCGGGACGGTCCGCTTCGCCGGCGAGGACATCAGCCGCGCCTCGGCGGCCGAGCGCGTGCGGCGGGGCATCGCCCAGGTGCCCGAGGGCCGGCAGGTCTTCGGCCCCCTGTCGGTCGAGGATAATCTGGCGCTCGGCGCCTATACGCGCCCCAAGGCCGAGATCGCCGCCGGGCTCGAACGGACCTACGCAATGTTTCCGGTGCTCAAGGAAAAGCGCCGGCAGGCCGCCGGCACGCTGTCGGGCGGCCAGCAGCAGATGCTCGCCATCGGCCGGGCGTTGATGGCGCAGCCGCGCCTTCTCCTCCTCGACGAGCCGAGTATGGGCCTCGCGCCGTTGCTGGTCGCCGACATCTTCCGGGCGATCGAGGGGCTGAAGCGGGCCGGGGTCACCATTTTCCTCGTCGAGCAGAACGCCCATGCGGCGCTGTCGATCGCCGATCGCGGCTATGTGCTGGAGACCGGGCGGATCGTGTTGCAGGATAAGGGGCCGGCGCTGCTCGCCAACGAGCGCGTCAAGCAGGCCTATCTCGGAATCTGAATACGGAGCGCGTCGAACCATGAGCAAAGCCTTCGCCAGCCGGGGCGATCTCGCCGAAAAGAAGACCACGTTCAGGAAACTGGCCGCCGGGGCCTATTGTCTGACCGCCGAGGGCGACCCCAATTCGGGCGTGATCGTCGGCGATGACGGGGTAATGGTGATCGACGCGCGCGCCACCCCGGCGATGGCCAGGGAACTGGTCCGTCATATTCGCATGGTGACCGACAAGCCGATCAAATACGTTGTGCTGACGCATTATCATGCGGTGCGGGTGATGGGCGCATCGGGCTATGGCGCGCCCAACATCGTCGCCAGCCGCGGCACGCTCGACCTGATCGCCGAGCGCGGGGCGCAGGATTTCAAGTCGGAGGTCGAGCGGTTTCCGCGCCTGTTCCGCAACGTCAGAAGCGTTCCCGGCCTGACCTGGCCCAATATCGTGTTCGACGATGCGCTCACCATCCGCATGGGCAAGCGCGAGGTGAAGATCATGCATCTCGGCGCCGGGCATACGAAGGGCGACACGGTCGTCTGGTTGCCGAAGGAACGCGTGCTGTTCTCGGGCGACCTGGTCGAAGAGGGGGCGACGCCCTATTGCGGCGACGCGCATCTGAGCGAATGGCCGAAAACGCTGCGCCGGCTGCTGGCGCTGAAGCCCCGCCGGCTGGTGCCCGGGCGCGGCGAGGCCCTGATGACGCCGGTCGCTTCGGCGCTGGCGATTCGCGGCACCGCCGAATTCGTGCGCCGGCTTTATGTCGAGGCGCGCAAGGGCGTGAAGCGTGGCAAGACGCTGCGGCAGGTCTATGCCGCGACTTATGCGGCGATGCAGCCCAAATACGGGCGATGGGTGATTTTCGACCATTGCATGCCCTTCGACGTCAGCCGCGCCTATGACGAGGCGAAAGGCGTCGCCCATCCGCGCATCTGGACCGCGCGGCGCGACATCGAAATGTGGAAAACCCTGGCGGACTGAGCGAAGCCCGCCGCGCCGATGCGCCTATCCCGCGATCTCCGATCCCGTCGATGCCGGCAGGGGAGATACGAGGATGGCCTGCGCCATGCTGGCGGCGCTCTGGATCACGCGGTGATTGGGGAAGATCGCAGTCACGGTGGTGCCGCGATGGGGCGTACTGATGATCGCGAGCCGCCCCTCGTGCATTTCGACCAGGGCCTTGACCAACGGCAGGCCGAGGCCGGTGCCCTCGTGGGAGCGGCTCAGCGGGCTGTCGATCTGGCCGAAGGGCTGCAAGGCAATCTCGATCTCGGCCCCGGTCATGCCGACGCCGGTGTCCTCGATCGCGAGGATCAGGGCGCCGTCGTCCGTGCGGGCGACGCTGGCCCGGACCCGGCCCGGCGGCGGGGTGAATTTGACCGCGTTCGACAGGAGGTTGAGCATGATCTGTTTGACGCGCAGCAGGTCGCAACGCAGCTGCGGCAGGTTGTCGGAAGCGTCGATCGTCACCTCGATTCCCGCCTTGCTCGCCCGTTGCACGACCAGGCGCACGCTGTCCTTGAGCGCCGCGACGACATCGACGATTTCGTCGTGCAGCTCCATCTTTCCGGCTTCGATCTTCGACATGTCGAGGACGTCGTTGATCAGTTCGAGCAGATGCTTGCCGGCGCTGTTGATATCGGCGACGTATTCCTGCTGCTTGGCGGTCAGCCGGCCGAAATAACCGCCGGTCAGAACTTCCGAAAAACCGATGATGGCGTTGAGCGGCGTGCGCAGCTCGTGGCTCATGCTGGCAAGAAATTCCGATTTGGCGCGCCCGGCGCTTTCGGCCACATGGCGCGCGTCCTCGGCCTCGTCCCGCGCGGCGTGGATCTCGCGCAGCAATCCTTCCTGCCGCGACGACTGGCCGAGGAGAATGGCGCCGGTCAGGAAGATCATCGACAGGCCGAATAGGGTGCCGATGCCGATGATCGAGGCTTGCTGGCGCCACCGGGCGAGCGCCTGCGACTGGTTGATCGAAATATCGATGACCAGCGGGTAGCCCGGAATGACGTGCGCGCCGATAATGCGGCGGACGCCGTCCTGCCCGTCGGCGCGCAAGGTGGTGCTCTTGCTTGCGGCCAGAATGCTCATGAGTTCGGCCGATAAACGGCGCGTGGAGCCTATCGCACGACTCACATCGGGATAGCTGGCGAGCAGGGCCCCGTCATGCCGATAAAGGGAGATGATCCGCTCCGGCCCGGGGTCGAGGCCTTCATAGAACTGCCGGAAATAATCAAGATCGAGCGTGGCGGCAACGATGCCGCGGAACGATCCGTTGTTGGCATTGATGCGCCGGCTGGCGACGACGGTCCATTGCGGGGCGCTGCTATTGCTGCGCAGCGCCTGGACGAACAGGTCGGCTGTCGTATCGTCGCTGTGGGCAGCAAAATATTCGCGATGGGCGGCGTTGACGGGGATCGGCGTAGTCGTTTGCGAGTCGATGACCGGATTGCCAGCCGCGTCGAAAACGGTGATTGCCGCGACCTGGGGGACGCGGGCGACGCGGGTGCGCAGCGGTTTTTGCACCCGGCTATCAAATACCAACGGACCGCCGGGCTCCAGCGTGTCGATGTCGTCGATGGTCGAGGATACGACGAGATCGATGCCTTCGACCGCGCGCGCCATGTGCTCGGCCAGCACGATGCTGAGCTTGCCCATCTCGCGCTCGGCGTCGCCAAGCACGTTCTCGCGCAGCCACAGCGTGGCGAAGGTCGGCAACGCGACGACGACCGTCACCAGCACCGCGCCGATGACGATCAGAGTCGTCCGATGTCGCGTATAGAAAATCGGCTCGAGCCAGACGCGAGCTTTACTCAGCATGTATCACGCTCCGCCTCCCGGCAGGGCCACGGGCCGACCAAGCCCGTCCTTTACGCGCGGCGACTCGTCTTGATTTGTTGGGGTGAGACATAAGCCGGAATCGTTAGCAAAAGGTTAATTTTACAATCCAGAACTGGATTTTTTGTACAACATGCCGGGCGGTTGGTGGGGGTAGCGGTTTCGCGAGCGGCTAATCCCTGAAATTGATGTATTGGAGCGGCAGATCGATGTTCATCGCCCGCACGGCGGCGATGGCAGCCTGTAGATCGTCGCGCTTCTTGCCCGAGATGCGCAGCTCGTCGCCTTGGATGGCGCTCTGGACCTTGATTTTCGAATCCTTGAGGACGCGGACGATCTTGGCGGCGATCTCGCGCTCGATGCCTTGCTGGATGGTGACCTTCTGGCGCAGCTTGCCGCCGGCGGCGGATTCTTCCGTCTGCCAGTCGAGGCAGCGCGGGTCGAGCTTGCGGCGAACGAAATAGCCTTTCACCAGCTCCTGTATCTGACGCAGCTTGGTGGCGTCATCGGCGAGGATGACGATGACCGTCTCCTGCCGCTCGATCGTGCAGGCGGACCCCTTGAAATCGAAACGCGTCGCGATTTCGCGCAAGACGCCCTGAAGGGCGTTGTCGACTTCGGCAAGGTCGGTATTGGAAACGATGTCGAAACTGGGCACGGTCGATCCTTGTAAAACCGCCGTCTCTTGCCGCGCCGGGCGCGGGAAGAGGGGACCTTATATACCTTCCCTGGCGGCGGCGAGAGCTTCGCTAATCACGTGAAAGTTACCGATATGGTTGGCCAGCAAGAGAACGAGTCGGGCATTGACCCGGGCGCTTTGTTCCTCGGATAGCCCTTGGTGGCACTCGATCAGGGCGGCGTAGACTTCGTCGGGGTCGGCGAAGCCGGAATCGTTGCGTAGTGTTTGAGCCATGCGCGAGGTCCCTCAATAGGCGGAATGGGCGATTGCGCGGGCGATCGATGTTTCGATCGCCGCGGGATCGACGCCGCGCCAGCGGGCGCAGGCATGCTGGTCGGGGCGGAACAGGTAGAACGTGCCGGGCCGGGCGTCGTAGCGGGCGGCGGCCAGCCCTTCGGTGTCGACCAGTACGGGCAAGCCGGCCGATGACGAGAAGGCTTTCCGGCTGACGATTGCGGTCCGCATGGGAATGGGCTTGCGGCCGAGGACGGCGAGGGTCTCGGCCTCGGCGCGTGGCGGCGGCGCATCGAGAAACCACAGGCCGGCGAATCCTTCGCCCAGTGCATGCAGCAGCCAATCGGATTTACCGTCGCGCACGACCGGCGCATCGATCGCCGCCGCGCCGGGCGGCACGACGCCGGCAAAGTCATCCCGGTCGGGCGTATTGAGCGGCGAGCCGGTCATTACGCTCGCCGTCGACAGGCGCCCGGAATTGACCAGCCGGCGGGCGAAGGGATGGGCGGCGGCGAGCGACAATGCGGCGTCGCGGAACAGCCGGCTCGCGGCGCCCTTAGGGGTGATGAAATCGGTGCTGCGCGTCGAATGGCGGATGTTTTCATCGGCCGCCGCCTCGCGCTCGGCGGCGTAGCTGTCGATGAGCGCATCGGGCGCCAGGCCCTTGGCGACGAGGGCGAGTTTCCAGCCGAGATTGTCGGCGTCCTGGACGCCGGAATTGCCGCCGCGTGCGCCGAAGGGGCTCACTTGGTGCGCGGCGTCGCCGGCGAAGATTATTCGGCCGTGACGGAAACGGTCGAGCCGGCGGCACTGGAAGGTGTAGACGCTCACCCATTCCAGATCGAACCGCGCCTCGGGGCCGAGCATCGCCCGCAGGCGCGGGATGACGCGTTCGGGCTTTTTCTCCTCTTCCGGGGCGGCGTTCCAGCCGATCTGCAGGTCGATGCGCCACACGTCGTCGGCTTGGCGATGGAGAAGCGCCGAGCCGCCGGGATGAAACGGCGGCTCGAACCAGAAGCGCCGCTCGGTCGGGAGATCGGCCTTCATCTTCACGTCGGCGATCAGGAAGCGGTCTTCGAACACCTTGCCGCGAAAATCGAGGCCGAGCTGCTTGCGCGTGGGTGAGCGCGCGCCGTCGGCGGCGATCAGCCATTCGGCCTCCAGCGCATAGGGACCGTCGGGGGTTTCGATCGCTAGGCGCACGCAATCGTTGCGCGGCTCGACGCCGGTGACGCGGTTCTTCCAGCGCAGGTCGATCTCGGGCATCGACATCGCGCGCTCGACGAGGAACTGCTCGGCGTAATATTGCTGCAGGTTGATGAAGGCGGGAAAATGGTGGCCGCCCTCGGGCAGCAGGTCGAAGGCGTAGACCTGCCGGTCGCCGAAAAACACCTTGCCGGTGCGCCATGTGACGCCCTTGGCGACCATCGCCTCGGCGCAGCCGAGGCGGTCCCAGATTTCGAGCGTCCGCTTGGCGTGGCAGATGGCGCGGCTGCCTGCACTCACCGTGTTGTCCTCGTCGAGCACAACCGTCTCGACGCCCCGGGCGGCAAGATCGATCGCGGCCGTCAGGCCGACCGGCCCCGCGCCGACGATCACGACCTTGCGCCGCGCTGGCTGCCGCCCGCGCTGGTCGGCGGACGGTCGGTAGTCGTAGACCGGATAATCGTAACTGGCCATGCGCGCCCGCCTAATCCTTCGGTCGCAGGTCGAGGACGCGCTTCGCCTTGCCGATCGAGCGCGCGACGCCGCCGACCGGCGCAATCCGCACCCGCGCCGAAACGCCGATAAGGGCTTTGATGTGCTGGGCGAGCCGGCGCGCCGCATCGGCCTCGGCGTCCGCAGCGCCGGCGTGATCGGGCTTCATCTCGACCCCGACGTCGAGTTCGTCGAGCCGGCTCTCGCGCTTGAGCTCGATCACGTAATGCGGCGACAGGCGCGGATCCTTGAGGATCAGCTCCTCGATCTGGGTCGGAAAGACGTTGACGCCGCGCACGATCAGCATGTCGTCGGTGCGCCCGGTGATGCGCGCCATGCGGCGCATCGCCCGCGCCGTGCCGGGTAACAGGGCGGTCAGGTCGCGTGTCCGATAGCGGATAACGGGTAGCGCCTCCTTGGTGAGCGAGGTGAAGGCCAGTTCGCCGATCTCGCCGTCGGGCACGGGCGCCCCGGTCGCCGGGGCAACGATCTCGGGATAGAAATGGTCTTCCCACACCGTCGGCCCATCTTTGGTTTCGATGCATTCATTGGCGACGCCGGGGCCCATCACCTCCGACAGGCCGTAAATGTCGACCGCGTCGATAGCGAAGCGCGCCTCGATCTCCTTGCGCATGGCGTCGGTCCACGGCTCGGCGCCATGAATGCCGATCTTGAGCGAGGATTTGCGCGCATCGAGGCCCTGACGGCCGAACTCGTCGGCGATGGCGAGCATGTAGCTCGGCGTCACCATAATGATGTCGGGCTTGAAATCGGCGATCAGCTGGACCTGCTTTTCGGTCTGGCCGCCGGACATGGGGATGACCGTACAGCCGAGGCGCTCGGCCGCGTAATGCGCGCCGAGCCCGCCGGTGAACAGTCCGTAGCCATAGGCGACATGGACGATATCGCCCGGCCGCCCGCCGGCGGCGCGGATCGAGCGCGCGCCGACATCGGCCCAGTGGCGAAGATCGTTCGCCGTATAGCCGACGACGGTCGGCTTGCCGGTAGTCCCCGACGAGGCGTGGATGCGCAACACCTTGTCGCGCGGCACGGCGAACATGCCGAACGGGTAGGTCGAGCGCAGGTCTTCCTTGGTCGTGAAGGGAAATCGGGCGAGGTCTTCGAGACGCCGGAAATCGTCGGGATGAACGCCAGCGGCGTCGAACTTCTTGCGGTAATGCGGAACGTTCTTGTAGGCGTGGGCGAGCGACCATTTAAGCCGCTTGGTCTGCAGGGCGGCGATTTCGTCGCGGCTCGCGATCTCGATCGGGTCGAGGAGCGGGCGCGCGCAGCCGACGCGCAATTCCTTGCCGAAGACGGTCCGCGCCGGCCGGCCAACAAGCTTGAATCGCGATCCGGTCGGTTTTGCGGGTCTGGTCTTGCGGCGCGGCGCGATTGGCCGCGCCCGTTTCCTGGTGGGCATCGTTCGACGTTCCTCCCCGTGATATCCGTCCCCGGCCGGGAATAAGAAATCGGACCTGGCGGTCCGGATCAAGGGTCTTCGATGATTCGTGGCGGACCGATGTCGCCGGGGCTAAGGTCGGATAGGGGCGAGCGGGCCGGCGGCGCATCGAAATAGAGGGGGCAGATCAATAACATGTTGATCGTCTCGTCGTTGTCCGAAAGAGGAAGCCGCAACACCTCGAATTGCCAGGCCTTGCCGTCGATGACGCGTTCGTTGACGGCGACGCTCGGCTCGCGGGTCGCAATCAGCGTCTTATAGGTACCCAGAATATAGTCACGATAGGTCGCATCGGGGATGTCGTCGACCATGCGCCCGGTAAGGTCCCAGCCGAGGCGCTGGATGGCCAGCGTGCCCATCAACCGGAAGCGGAAGCGCAGCGGCTCGTACAGCACATCGATTAGAATGAGATTGCCAATGGCGAAGCGGATATCGGCCAGGTCGATATCGGCGCGCGCCGGATAGCCGCGCCCGCGCCGGCGCGACGCCCAATATGTATAAAGCTGCCGGAGCTGCGGATGCCGGATTTGGGCGCAAAAATCGGGCGTCATGACGCTGCGTCGCCTGGAAAAAGAAAAACGGCATCGCCAAATTCATCGCGCAGGATGACGGCTTTAGGTCGACGGCCGGAAATATTATGTATCGGCACCGCCGGACTTCATCCCCCCAGATCGTTTATCTAACTTATCATTTGAAAATACCATAAAACCGAAAAAATCGCACGCCGAATCATATAAACAGCAAGATAATCGCCCGCGGACAGGCGAAACTTAGAGCCGTCGTCGTCGGGCGCTCAGGCCTTTTCGATCACCATGGCGATACCCTGGCCGACGCCGATGCACATGGTGCACAGCGCGTAGCGCCCGCCTTTTTCATTAAGCTCATACATCGCAGTCGTGGCGAGGCGCGCGCCCGACATGCCGAGGGGGTGGCCAAGCGCGATCGCCCCGCCGTTCGGATTCACGTGCGGCGCATCGTCGGGCAGGCCGAGATCGCGCAGCACGGCGAGCGCCTGGGCGGCGAACGCCTCGTTGAGCTCGACGACGTCCATCTGGACGAGCGTGAGCCCGGTGAGTGCCATGAGCTTCCGGGTCGCCGGGGCCGGGCCCATGCCCATGATGCGCGGCGGCACGCCGGCGGTTGCCGCCGCGACGATGCGCGCCCGGGGCGTCAGGCCGTTGGCCTTCGCCGCCTTTTCCGAGGCGATGATCAGGGCGCAGGCCCCGTCATTGACGCCCGAAGCGTTGCCGGCGGTCACCGTGCCCACGGTGTTGGGCGGGCACGGGCGGAACGGCGCGCGCAATTTGGCGAGCTGTTCGGCCGAGGTCTCGCGCGGGTGTTCGTCGCGGTCGATCTTCGCTGTTTCACCGCGCCCCTTGGCGACCTCGATCGCGACGATCTCCTTAGCCAGCCGGCCGTTTTTCTGCGCCGCTAAAGCGCGGGCCTGGCTGCGCAGGGCGAAGGCGTCCTGGTCGGCGCGCAGGATGCCGAATTCGGCGGCGACGTTCTCGGCTGTCTCGGGCATCGCATCGATGCCGTGATGCTGTTTCATCATCGGGTTGACGAAGCGCCAGCCGATCGTCGTGTCGTAAATCTGCGCCTCGCGCGTGAACGCCGTCTCGGCCTTGCCCATGACGAAAGGCGCGCGCGACATGCTCTCGACGCCGCCGGCGATGACCATCTCCTGCTCGCCCGCCTTGATGGCGCGGGCCGCGCTCGCCACCGCGTCGAGGCCCGAACCGCACAGGCGGTTGATCGTCGCCCCCGGCACCTCGACCGGTAGGCCGGCGAGTAGCGCCGCCATCCGCGCGACATTGCGGTTATCCTCGCCCGCCTGGTTGGCGCAGCCATAGATGACGTCGCCGATGCGCGCCCAGTCGACCCTGGGATTGCGGACCATCAGCGCCTTGATCGGCGCGGCGGCGAGATCGTCGGTACGCACCGACGACAGGGCCCCCGCATAACGGCCGATCGGGGTGCGGATTGCGTCGCAGATAAAGGCTTCGCTCATACGTGGGGACTCATGCGTCAGGGGGGATCGGGTCGGGCACGACCTCGCCCTTGATCTGGTGCGAATGGCCGCGGAACAGCGCGATCTTGCGGCCGTTCTGGTCAGTCACTTCGATGTCGGTGAGGCCGGTGGTGCGGGTGCGATGGCGTTCCTCGGCGGTGGCGGTGAGCACGTCGCCCGTGCGCGCCGCGGCGAGAAAGGTGATCAGGCAGCTTTGCGCGACCGTCGCCTGGTTGCCCGAGTTACAGGCATAGGCGAAGGCCGTATCGGCGAGGGTGAAGATAAGTCCGCCCTGGCAGATGTCGTGGCCGTTGACCATGTCGGGCCGCACGGTCATCGACATGCGTGCGAAACCCGGTGCGATCTCGAGCAGCACGATGCCGAGCATGCGCGCGGCGTGATCGCGGGCATACATGCCGCGCCCCACCGCTTCGGCGATGGCGTGGGCGCTCGGGCGGGTCGTATCGGTCATGGCGGTCCTCAGCGGCCGGCGAACTTTGCCGGGCGCTTGTCGAAGAACGCCCGCACGCCTTCGCGGTAATCCTCGGTCCGGCCGGCGGTGCGCTGCAAATCGCGTTCGAGGTCGAGCTGGGCGTCGAGCGAATTGCCGGTCGAGGCGTTGAGCGCGCGCTTGATCAACGCGAGGCCGCGCGTCGGCTGGGTGGCAAGGTGGCGGGCGAGGCCCGTCGCCTCGTCGATCAGCTGCGCGTCGTCGACGACCTTCCAGATCAGGCCCCAGGCGGCCGCCTGTTCGGCCGAAATTTTCTCAGCCAGCATGGCGAGGCCGCGCGCCCGCGCGTCGCCGACCAGGCGCGGCAGGAACCAGCTCGAGCCCGAATCCGGGACGAGGCCGATCTTGGCGAAGGCCTGAATGAACGTGGCCGAACGCGCGGCCAGCACGATGTCGCAGGCCATCGCTACCCCCATGCCGGCGCCGGCGGCAACGCCGTTGACCGCGGCGATGATCGGCATTTCGAGGCCGCGCAGCGTGCGTATGAGCGGATTGTAATATTTCTCCAGCGTCTCGCCGAGATCGGGGATGTTCATTTCGCGGCGCTGGCCGAGATCCTGCCCGGCGCAGAAGCCGCGCCCCGCGCCGGTGATCAGCAGGGCGCGCGCGCCGCTGTCCGGCGCCGCCACCTTGGCCAGGGCCGCGCGCAGCTCGCCGTGCATCTCGCCGGTAAAGGCATTGAGCTTGTCCGGCCGGTTGAGCGTGATGCGGGCGCCGGCGCCGTCGATGTCGAGCAGGATGGTCGGATCGGTCATGGCATGTCCTCGTCTGGGCGCGACTATGCCGTCTCGGCGGGCGGGCGGCAAGCCGACCGATACGGTATCCGAAGCGGCCGTATCGCGCTAATCTTCCGTCGGATGCAACAGCAAGGGAAGACCGTGCGATGACCGGGAACCACGCATCGACGATCGCCACTGCCCATGTGCCGGGCCGGCCGCGCATTGCCGTCGATCACGCGGGCGAGGGGCCGCTGGTCGTCTTCATGCATGGCATCGGCGGCAACCGCACCAACTGGCGCGAGCAGGTCGAGGCCTTCGGGCGCGAATTTCACGCCGTCGCCTGGGACGCGCGCGGCTACGGCCTCAGCGACGATTACGATGGTCCGCTCGATTTTGCCGATTTCAGCGCCGACCTTTTGCGCGTACTCGACCATTTCCGGGCGGAGACGGCGTTTCTCGTCGGCCTGTCGATGGGCGGACGGATTGCCCAGGATTTCTATCCGCGTCACCCCGGGCGCGTCGCGGGGCTGGTGCTGTGCGACACCTTTCCCGGCTTCGACGCCTCGTTCACTCCCGAGAAGCGGGCTGAATTCGTGCGCCTGCGCAAGGAGCCGCTGGTCAACGGCAAGGAACCGAAGGATATCGCGCCGACAGTGGCGCGCACGCTGGTCGGCCCGAACTGCCCGCCGGCGGTCTACGAGCGCCTGGTCGCCAGCATGTGCGCCCTGCACAAGGATTCCTACATCAAGACGATCGAGGCGACGACCGGCTACGACCGCACCGCCGACCTGCCGAACATCCGGGTGCCGACGCTGCTGGTCTTCGGGGCCGAAGATCGCCTGACGCCGCCGTCGATCGGCGAGCGCATGGCGGCGGCGATTCCCGGCGCGCGGCTCGTCGTCATCCCCGACGCCGGCCATCTGGTAAACATCGAACGGCCGGTGGCGTTCAACGAAGCCGTATTCGTCTTTTTGCGTACGCATCGATCGCGGGGACATACCACTCCCGGCGAGGATCGTTCGGACTAGACAGCCTGAAATCGCTCCGTCACAGTTGGCGCATGAACGCCGAACGAACGATCATCCGGTTTGATAACGTAACGGTCGCGCTGGGCGATGAAGCCGTCTACGACCGATTGAGCTTCTCTGTTCGCGAGGGGGAGTTCCTGTGCATCCTGGGGCCTTCGGGATGCGGTAAATCGACGGCATTGCGCGTGATCGGCGATCTTCTCGACCGGGCCGGGGGGGAGATCGTGGTCGACGGTCGGACGCCGACCGAGGCGTGGGGCGAAATCGCTTTCGTCTTTCAGTCGCCACGCCTGGCGCCGTGGCGCAGCGCGCTTGGCAACGTGCTGCTCGGCATGGAGCTTCGCTTTGGCCGCGGCGACCGGCGGCGACGCGAGGCGCGGGCGCGCGAGCTGCTTGCCCTGGTCGGGCTCGAGCGCGATATGGAAAAATATCCGGCGATGTTGTCGGGCGGCGAGCGCCAGCGGGTCGCCATCGCCCGGGCGCTCGCTGTCGATCCGAAGATCGTGCTGATGGACGAGCCGTTCTCCGCCCTCGATCTCAACACCCGCCGCCGGCTGCGCGCCGAAATCGAGGAGGTGTGGCGGCGCACCGGCAAGACCGTCGTCTTCGTCACCCACGACATCGACGAGGCGCTGACCCTCGCCGACCGGATCATTCTTCTGTCCGCCAAACCGACGCGCGTGCTTGAGACGATCGTCGTCGACGAGCCGCGTCCGCGCGCCGTTGCGGCCAGTGCCCGGCTGCAGAATCTCCGCGCTCGGCTGGTCGAGTTGTTCGGCGAACTCGAAGAGGAAGCCGTGTCGTCTTAACAACCCACATTGCACGCAGGGGGAGCCGTCATGGCCAAATCTTTGTTCATCGGCGCTATGTGTTTGCTGACCGCCATCGCGCTGCCGGCGGCGGCGCAGCCCAAGGAGAAGATTACTTATGCCCATCTTCTCGACCCGGCTTACGACGCGGTGATGTGGGCGATCAATAACGGCAAGGTGACCTCGAATCTGATCGAGGTGGAGACCAGGGGGCTCGCCATCCCGCAGCTCATCCAGGCGACCTCGGCCAAGCAATATGACGCGATCCAGACCGCCGTCATCGCCGTGCCACCGGCCCAGTCTCGGGGCCTGCATATGCGGATTCTTGCCGTGGCGCTGCAAGCCGCTCCGGCGGGCGAGGGGGCAGGCATATGGGTGAAGAACGACAGCCCAATCAGAACCGCCGCCGACCTCAAAGGCCGCACGCTCGGCACCTACGGGCTGCGCTCGACCGGCGTTACGGTGGTTCGCATTGCGCTTAACAAGACATACGGCCTTAACGTCGCGCTGGAAGGGGGCGACATGAGGTTGGTGGAGATCCAGGCGCCCAACCTGCCCGGCGCGCTTGCCGCCGGGCAAATTGACGCGGCGACCCTGATCCACAGCCAGGCGTTCCGCGCCGCACAATCGGGCGAGTTCCGCGTCATCGCGCAGACCGACAAGGACAACATCGCAACCTTCGGCCTGCGCTTCATCACCGCGATCAATGTTTCCTACCCCGAAAAACTGGCGGCACGGCCGGCGGCGTTCCGCGAGTTCAACCGCATGTTCCGCGAATCGGCGCGCTACGTCCTCGAAAACCGCAAGGAGGTGTTTACCGCCGTCGGCCGGCAGAACAATCTCGACCCGGCGTTTTTCGACTGGTGGTTTGACAAGGCGTCGAACGTGCCCGGCTTCGTTGGCGAGGAGCATATCAAGGCGATCGATACCGTCTGGCGGCTGGCCAAGGAACTTGGCATGATCCAAGATTATCCCGAGGCGCGTAGCGTCGTTTGGGAAGAGGCGATGCGCAATTAGACAGGCGAACATCCTGGCGGACAAGGCGGATGATCGGGGGTCGGCGGTGCGACGAAAAAGACTAGCGGGACCGGATCGTCAACAGTGAACCGACGGGTCGTCCGCATCGCGGCCGCGCACGGGTTCACGTTGGCGGTTCTTGCCGCATGGACGCTCGCGGCGCAGCGCGTACCTTCCTATCTTCTGCCGGGCCCGTATGAAGTCGCGCTGCGCGTCGCGGATTTTGCCGCCGAATGGCGGCTGGCGCGTCACATGTTCATTTCCTTCGGCCATGTCGGCGGCGCCATCGCGATATCCTTCGTCATCGGGTCGGGGCTGGCGCTGTTGGCGTATTATTTCCCGGTCTTCAATCTTGCCGTCCATCGCCGCATCGGCCCGTTCCTCAACTCGTTCTCCGGCGTCGGCTGGACGTTACTGGCGGTGATCTGGTTCGGCATCGCGCACAAGACGGTCATTTTCGCGATCAGCGCCGTCCTCGTCCCCTTTGCGCTGATCAATATCAGCGCCGGCCTCGCCAATATCGACCGCGAATTATTGGAGATGTCGGACAGTTTCACCCGCCGGCGTGTCCGGCAATTCTTCGCCGTGCTGGCGCCGGCGCTATTTCCGTTCATGTTCGCGACGCTGCGCATCATGTTCGGCGTGTCGTGGAAAGTGGCGCTGACGGCCGAGTTGTTCGGCGGCAGCGCGGGGCTCGGCTACCTGATCAATCTGGCGCGGCAGGAATTCGATACTGCGACCATTTTCGCCGCGATCGTCCTCATCATCGCCTTCGTCTATGGCAGCGACCGCCTCGTGTTCGCGCCGGTGCAGGCGCGCGTGTCCCGGCATTATGGCCAATCCTGAGCCAACTGTCGGGC
The DNA here is from genome assembly GCA_016195145.1 of Rhodospirillales bacterium. GTDB lineage: Bacteria > Pseudomonadota > Alphaproteobacteria > CACIAM-22H2 > CACIAM-22H2 > JACQAF01. The sequence continues at coordinate 3,265 of JACQAF010000236.1, read as the reverse complement.
GGCGCGTCGCCGAACGGCTGATCGGCGAGGGCGTCGTCGTGGCCGCGCTCGCCGCCTGGGGGTTGTTCGCGCTCGGTTTGCCGGAATTCATCCTGCCGGGGCCGGTCGCGGTGTTCGAAACGTTGGGGCGGCTGTTCCTCGACCCCGGTTTCGCGGTTCACACCCTGACCAGCGCCGTCCGCGTCGTCGTATCGGTGATTCTGGCGTTGATCCTCGGCGGCGGGCTAGCGTTCCTCGCCGACCGTTTCCCCGTCCTGGAAACAATCGTCCATGGCCGCATCGCGCCGGTGCTCAATTCCTTTCCGTCGATTGGCTGGGCGATCCTGGCGGCGATCTGGTTCGACGTGTCGAGCTTTGCGGTGATCTTCGTTCAGGTCGCCATCCTGACGCCATTCTGCCTGATCAATATTGCCCAGGGTCTGCGCGAGATCGACCGCGACCTGGTCGAAATGGGGCGCAGCTTCACGCGCCGCGAGCGTCGCGTGCTGCTCAAGGTTTCACTGCCGCTGCTGCTGCCCTATATCGTCGCCGCGCTGCGGATCGCCTATGGCATCGGCTGGAAGATCGCCATCGTTTCGGAACTGCTCGGCGCCGACAGCGGCCTCGGATATCTGATGCTGCGCGCGCAGACTTCCGCCGATACCTCGTTGGTCGTAGCGACGTGCCTGGCGATTGTCTTTATCTTTGCGCTTGGCGAACGGCTGGTCATCGACCCGCTGGCGCGCCGCGTCGCCCAGCATTGAAGGGCGGCGTTCCGGGAAGGAGCGCGACGACGCGTGGGTGGATGGACAACCGAATTCATCGAAGGCGCCCCCCGCATCGCCTACGATCATACAGGCAAGGGTCCGCTGGTCGTTTTCCTGCACGGAGTCGGCGGCAACCGCACCAACTGGCATCTTCAGCTTCCCGTCTTCGCCAGGCACTTCCATGTCGTGGCGGTGGACGGGCGCGGCTACGGCGCGAGCGACGATTACGAAGGGCCGCTCGATTTCGGCGATTTCAGCCATGACTTGATCCGGCTTCTCGACCGGTTCGGGACGACGCGCGCGCATCTCGTGGGAAACTCCATGGGCGGCCGCATCGCCCAGGATTTTTATATGTTCTATCCCGAGCGCGTGGCGACGCTGGTCCTCTACGCCACCTATTCCGGCCGCGAGCCCGAGCGCCTGCCGACCAGGCGCAAGAAATATCTGGAACTGCGCAAAAAGCCGCTGATCGAAGGCAAGACGCCGGCCGACATCGCCCCTGTTATTGCGCGCAACGTCGTCGGGCCGAAAGCGTCGGCCGAGGCGTTCAAGACGATGGTCGAGTCGATCGCCGCCGTCCACAAGGAATCGTACCTCAAGACCCTCGATGCGATGACGTTTTATCCGCGTCGATCCGACCTTGAGAACATCAAGGCGCCGACGCTGCTGATTTACGGCGAGGCGGATTCGGTGACGCCGCCCCGCTTCGGCCAGGAGATGGCGCGCCGTATTCCCGGGGCCGAACTCGTCGTCGTTCCCGACTCCGGGCACATGCTGAATGTCGAGATGCCGGCGGAGTTCGACCGGCATGTTCTTGGCTTCCTTCTGCGGCACAAGGACCGGGCGTTCTAGCGCGCCTGTTCAAACCGGGTCGGGTTTGGGCTAAACAGGGGGTCAAACCCCGAAGGAGCCCGACCGATGAGCCATCCCCTGTTCGACAAGAATCGCGCCATGCTCGACGGTGCGCTCGCGGCCATCGCCAAGCGCGACTACTGGACGCCGTTTCCCGAATCGCCAAGCCCGCGCGTCTATGGCGAAACGGCGAACGCCGAAGCCAAGGCGGCTTTCGAGGCGCAGCTTAACAAACCGTTCGAGCTTGACCAGCCGGGGGCTGGTCGCGTTGGGGCCGAGGCGAGCCCGTACGGCTTTTCCCTCGGCATCGCCTATCCCAAGGCCGACCCCGATCAACTGATCGCCGCCGCCAAGGCGGCGACGCCGGCCTGGCGCAGGACGAGCATCGAGACGCGCGTCGGCGTGTCTCTCGAAATTCTCCAGCGGATCAACAAGCGCTCGTTCGACATTGCCTATGCGGTGATGCATACGACCGGCCAGGGCTTCGTGATGTCGTTTCAGGCCGCCGGCCCGCACGCCCAGGATCGCGGGCTGGAGGCGGTCGCGCTTGCCTATGCCGAGATGACGCGCACCCCGGCGCAGGCGCGCTGGGAAAAGCCGCAAGGCAAGGGCGATCCCATCCGCCTCGACAAGAAATATATCATCGTGCCGCGCGGCATCGGCCTGGTCATCGGCTGCTCGACCTTCCCGACCTGGAACGGATATCCGGCGATCTTCGCCGATCTCGCCACCGGCAACGCGGTGATCGTCAAGCCGCACCCGATGGCCATCCTGCCGCTCGCCATCACCGTACGCATCGCGCGCGAGGTGCTGAAGGAAGCGGGATTCGACCCCAACCTCGTGACCCTCGCCGCCGACGATCCGGCGGCCCCGGTCACCCAGACCCTCGCCACCCGCCCCGATGTCGCGCTGATCGACTACACCGGTTCGTCCGTCTTCGGCGAATGGTTGGAGAAAAACGCCCGGCAGGCGACCCTGTTCGCCGAGAAGGCCGGGGTCAACACCGTGGTCATCGACTCGACGGCGGACTTCAAGGGCATGGCGCAGAATCTCGCCTTTTCGCTCGCCCTCTATTCGGGCCAGATGTGCACCACGCCGCAGAATTTCTATATCCCCAAGGCCGGCATCGAAACCGAGGCCGGGCATGTAGGCTTCGACGACGTGGCCAAGGCGATCGCCGCGGCGGTGGACAAGCTGCTCGGCGACCCGGCACGGGGAACGGAAATTCTCGGCGCGATCCAGAGCAAGGCGACGCTGGCGCGGATCGAGGCCGCCGTCGCTGACGGCACGGTCGTGCGCGCCTCGCAGCCGCTTGCCCACCCGCAATTCCCCAAGGCGACGATCCGCACGCCGCTCATCCTCAAGGTCGATGGCGGGCGCGAGGACGTTTATATGAAGGAGATGTTCGGCCCGATCGCCTATCTGATCCCGACCGAGAATACCGCCGACTCGCTCGCCAAGGCGGGCAAGGCGGCGAAGACCAAGGGGGCGATCACGGCGGCGATTTATTCGACCGATCCCAAGGTCATCGACCGCGCGACCGATATCTCGGCCGATGCGGGCGTGGCGCTGTCATGCAACCTGACCGGCGGCATCTTCGTCAACCAGTCGGCGGCGTTCAGCGATTTCCATGCGTCGGGCTGCAACCCGGCGGCCAACGCCTCGCT
>JACQAF010000255.1 GCA_016195145.1 Rhodospirillales bacterium | reverse complement strand
GCGCCACCGGGTAGGTGACGATCCGGTAGCCGATCCGCTCCAGCTCGGCGGTGGGCAGGATCGGCGTCTTGCCGCCGGGCACCATGTTGGCCATGCACGGCTTCGGGATCGCGCGGCAGAATTCGCGCATTTCCTCGGCGCTTTCCGGCGCTTCGAGGAAGACGATATCCGCCCCTTCGGCGGCGAAATCCCGGCAGCGGGCCAACGCCTCGTCGAAATCGTAGACCGCGCGCGCGTCGGTGCGCGCCAGCACAAGGATATCGGCGCGGCGGGCTGCCTCGGCCGCGGCGCGGATTTTCATCCGCGCTTCCTCGCGCGACACGACCTGTTTGCCTTTCGTGTGGCCGCATTTCTTCGGGCTGACCTGGTCCTCAATCATCACTGCTGCCGCGCCCGCCCGCGCATATTCGACGACCGTGCGTTGAACATTGAGGGCGTTGCCGTAGCCGGTATCGCCGTCGCCGACGATCGGCAGACCGGGCGCGGCGGTACAGCAATTGCGCAGGGTGTCGACCATTTCGGTAAACGAAATCAGCCCCGTGTCGGGCATGCCAAGGCGGGCGGCGGCGACGGCGAAGCCGCTCATGAAGCCAAGGCGATATCCTGCATCGGCGGTGAGCTTGGCGGTGAGCCCGTCGTAAAAGCCCGGCATCATCAGAATGCCGGGTTTGGCCAGAAGCTCGCGCAGGCGTTGGGCCGGGGTCATCCGTCGTCTCCTCGATGGGCTTGGGCGGGGCAATAATCCGGGTACAGAGATTAACAGCCGTCGCCCGGCGGCGGCAATTGCGCCCCGCTGCATGGCGCTTGACCGCGGCCCGGGGCCGTCTTACCTAGGCGTTATGGCATTGCTTCAGGTCATTACCGCGCCCGATCCGCGCCTCAAGGCGAAGACGCGGCCCGTGCCCAAGGTCGACGGACGCATCCGCCGGCTGATGGACGACATGCTCGAAACCATGTACGCGGCGCCGGGTATCGGCCTGGCGGCGCCGCAGGTCGGCGAGGCCTTGCGCGTGCTGGTCGTCGATATCGCCCGCAAGGGCGAGAAACCGCAGCCGCTGCGTATCGCCAATCCCGAGATCGTCTGGGCCTCGGCCGAGCAGGTTCCGTGCGAGGAAGGCTGCCTGTCCTTTCCCGACCAGTTCGCCGAGGTGACCCGCCCGGCGGAGGTGAAAATTCGCTATCTCGACCACGAGAACGAGTTTTGCGAGCTGCACGCGACCGGACTGCTCGCCGTGTGCGTGCAGCACGAGATGGACCATCTCGATGGCGTGCTGTTTGTCGATTATCTCTCCGGGCTGCGCCGCGGCATTATTTTGCGCAAACTGGCCAAGGCGAAAAAGCAGAAGGCGGCGGTGTCCGCCTGACGCCCTTGTCGCCCCGGATGCGCCTTGTCTTCATGGGCACGCCCGAATTCGCCGTGCCGGCGCTGACCGGGCTTGCCGCCGCCGGGCACGAAATCGCCTGCGTCTACACCCAGCCGCCGCGTCCGGCCGGCCGCGGCCACAAGGAACAACGCTCGGCGGTCCACGAGGCCGCCCTGGCGCGCGGAATCGCCGTGCGGACGCCGGCGAGCCTCAAGGGCGCCGCCGAGCAGGGTGCATTCGCAGCGCTTGCCGCCGACGTAGCGGTGGTTGCCGCCTACGGCCTCATCCTGCCCAGGGCGATTCTCGTCGCGCCGCGCCTCGGCTGCCTCAGCATCACCATCATGCAGATGGACGAAGGGCTCGACACCGGCGCGATGCTGCTTCAGGCCTGCGTTCCGATTCGCTCCGACACCACGGCCGCCATGCTTCACGACTGGCTCGCCGCCCTCGGCGGCGAATGCATCGTGCGGGCGTTGAGGGGGTTGGCGGCGGGCGAGCTTGCGCCGACGCCGCAGCCGGCGGACGGCGTCACCTATGCGGCGAAGCTGACGCGCGAGGAAGCGCGGCTCGACTGGCGCCGGCCGGCGGCCGAGCTGGAGCGCCAGGTGCGCGCCTTCGATCCGTGGCCGGGGGCGTTCTGCGAATACAAAGGCGAGCGGATCAAGGTGTTGCAAGCGGCGGTCGACGGGGCTGCCGCCGGCGTACCGGGCACGGCGCTCGACGACCGCCTCGCCATCGCTTGCGGCACGGGGGCGTTACGGCTCTTGCGTGTGCAGCGGCCGGGGCGCGCGGCGATGGATGCGGCCGAGTTCCTGCGCGGCCATCCCGTACCCGCCGGCACGGCGTTTTCCTGATGCCGCGCTATCGCCTCGTCCTCGAATACGGCGGCACGCCGTTCGTCGGCTGGCAGCGCCAGGATAACGGCCCCTCGGTGCAGGCGGCGCTGGAAGAGGCGATCTTCCGTTTCTGCCAGGAACGCGTGACCGTCACCGCCTCCGGACGCACCGACGCCGGCGTTCACGCGCTGGGCCAGGTCGTGCATTTCGATCTGGCCAAGGAGCCGCCGGCCGAACGCGTGCGCGAGGCGCTCAACTATCACCTGCAGCCCGACCCGGTCGCCGTGCTGGTGGCCGATGTCGCGTCTCCGGAATTCCACGCCCGGCTGTCGGCGACGTCGCGCGCCTATCTCTATCGCATCCTCAACCGCCGCCCGCCGCCGACCGTGGAGCGCAACCGCGTCTGGCACGTGCAGGCGCCGCTCGACGCCGAGGCGATGCACCATGCCGCGCAGGCGCTGGTCGGCCACCACGATTTCACCACCTTCCGCGCCTCGCTGTGCCAGGCGAAGTCGGCGGAAAAAACCCTCGACCGCCTCGACATCTCGCGCGCCGGCGAGGAGATTCATGTCAACGCCCGGGCACGGTCGTTCCTCCATCACCAGGTGCGCAACATGGTCGGCACGTTGCGGCTGGCGGGCGAGGGCAAATGGAACCGCGCCGACGTGGAAAACGCTCTCGCGGCGCGCAACCGCTCGCGCGGCGGCCCGACCGCGCCGCCCGACGGGCTTTACCTTGTCGAGGTGCGGTACTGAGTCCGCGCAACGCGCAGGCTCAGTCGCATTCGATTTGGATTCGTCCGCCTTACTGCACCTTGACCTTGGTTTCGACCGGCAGCTTGTCGTCGCGCGACCATTCGGCCATCGAGCCGTCATACATCTTGGTCTGCTTGTTGCCGAGCAGCTCCGACGACACGAACCAGCCGAGCGACGCCCAGTGGCCGGTGTTGCAGAAGGTGATCTGCTCGCCGCTTGTCGGCACCCCGGCCGCGGCATAAAGCTTGGCCAGCGCGCCCGAGTCGCGGAACTTGCCGCCGTTGTTTTCGGTCAGCCAGCTTTCGGGCACGCTGCGCGCGCCGGGCAGGGTGCCATTCTTGAGCACGTCCTTCGTGCGGTTGACGCCGACATACATGTCGGGCGGGCGATTGTCGATCAAGGGCGTGCCGCGCGCTAGCGCCGCCTCGACGTCTCCCTTGGTGGCGAGAAGCTCGGGTCGCATGGCGACCTTGAACGTCGCCGGTTGCGGGCGGACGATGCCGGCCTCGACCGGGTTCTTCTTGTCGGCGACCCAGGCCGAGAAACCGCCGTCGAGGATCGACACCGCGTCGTGCCCAACTACCTTGAAGGTCCAGTAGATGCGCGTCGCGCGGCCCATGTCGCGGGCGCTGGTGCCGTCGGCGACGATGACCACGTGGCCGCGCGAGTCGATGCCAAGGCCGCCGATCAGCTTTTCGAGCGCCGCCGCCTCGGGCAGCATGCCGGGGGTGCCGTTCTTGTCCTTCACCCGCCAACCGCCCTTGTCGTAGCTGGTGTAGACGGCGCCGGGAATATGGCCCTTGCCATACGCCTCGACCCCGTCCTCGCGGATGTCGAGAACGACGATTCCGGGCTTGCCGGCATTGGCCTTCATCCACTCGACATCGACGAGCGGCGTGGCGGCATATGCCGGGACGCCGAAAACGGCGCTGCCAAGGATGGCTGCCGCCGCGAACAGTAACCTGCGCATGTGCTTTCCTTCCTCGCGTCAAAACGAGAGCTTCGCGGGGAATCTACGCCCGCGGCCGCAGCCGCGGCAAGCCCCGGCCGGTTCGCCGTTCGTCTAGCGCATTTCGAGCGTTTCGACGGTGCCGTTGAGCGCCAAACTGAGAAAGATATCGACAATCAGCAGCCCGACCGCCGCCATGGGCATGACGTCGAGGGCGATGCGCGCGATATAATACTGGTAGGTGAGTACGGCGATGGCGATCACCGCGCCAACGATGCCGATTACAGCTTCGGGCGCGACGCCGGTCGCCGCCAGCGCCGCGATAGGCAGGTAAACCGCAACCTGGATCACGGTTGCCCAGTTATAGGCGACGATATAACCGAGATAACGCTCCCGCCGCTCGAGCGCCGCCGCAAGATAAAAGGTAATGAGCGGATAGGCTACCCAGCCAACGACATACGCGATCGCCTCGATCAGGACGATCCGCAGAGAACTGGTGGCCACCGGCCGTTCGACCAGCCGCAACCCGGCGAGCATGACATAGGCGGGGGCGGCGATCAGCGCGGCATAGAACGAGCGCCAGAAGCCGTCGATCGACGCGTCGAAATACTGCATGCCCGCCGGATCGCGCTTGGCCAGTTGCCATGCGCCGGTCAGGCCGAGGCTCGCTTCGCGCAGGGTGATCATTGGCGGTCGGCCCTAGGCGGAGCCGAAGAAGCGGTCGAGCATCGCCCCGTAGATCGTAGCAAGATCGCGGATGTCCTTGACCGCGGCGCGTTCGTCGGCCTTGTGCATGGTGCGGCCGACAAGGCCGAACTCGACCACCGGGCTATAGGCGCGGATGAAACGGGCATCCGACGTGCCGCCAGTGGTGCTGAGCTCGGGCCGCCGGCCGGCGACCGTCTCGACGGCGTCGGCGACGAGGTCGCTGAGCTTGCCGGGCAGGGTGAGAAACGATTCGCCCGAAACCTGGGTATCGAGTGCGTACGTGCCCCCGGCGGCGTCGAGCTTGCGGCGCATCCATTCGATCAGGGTTTTCGAGCTGTGCCGGTCGTTGAAGCGGATATTGAGTGCGGCAGCGGCGCGCGCCGGGATGACATTGGTCGCCGGATTGCCGACATCGATCGTCGTCACCTGCAGGCTGGACGGCTGGAACCACTCGCTGCCGTTGTCGAGCGCCTCGCCGGTCAGCTCGGCGAGCATGCGGATGAGGCGGTGATTGGGATTGTCGGCGAGATGCGGATAGGCGACATGGCCCTGCTGGCCGGTGACGGTCAGGCGCGCATTGAGGCTACCGCGCCGGCCGATCTTCGCCATGTCGCCGAGAATCTTGTCGCTGGTCGGCTCGCCGACGACGCAGGCGTCGATGGTTTCGCCGCGCGCCGCCATCCATTTCAACACCTTGTCGGTGCCGTTGATCGCCGGGCCTTCCTCGTCGCCGGTGATCAGGAGGCTGATCGAGCCGGCGGATTTCTTGCCGCGCCGATCGATGAACGCGGCGGCGGCGGCGGCAAAGGCGGCGATGGCGCCTTTCATGTCGGCGGCGCCGCGGCCGTAGACGTGTCCGTCGATCACCTCGCCGCCGAAGGGATCGACGGTCCAGCCCTTGGGGTCGCCGACCGGCACCACGTCGCTGTGGCCGGCGAAGCAGAAATGCGGGCCCGTCGCGCCGAAGCGGGCGTAGAGATTGTCGATATCGGGCGTGCCGGCCTCGGCGAAAGGCAGGCGATGGCAGGCAAAACCGAGCGGGGCGAGCGCCGTCTCGATAACGCCGAGCGCGCCCTCGTCCTTGGGCGTGATGCTCGGCCGGCGGATGAGCGCGCGGGTCAGCTCGACGGGATCGATGGCGCTCACGAAGACATGCCGGCCGGTCACGAGGCGGAATCGTCTTCTGAGGGCACGACGGATCGATAGCGCGGCAGCTTGTCGGCCGTGTTGAACCAGGACACTTTCTCGTCGAAAAACTCATGCATCTCCGGCTTCAGCTTGCCCGGCCGGTCGAGGCTGCAGACGAGGATATGCACCTCGCCGGCCCAGCGTTTCGATTCGTAGGTCAGCGGCGTACCGCATTTGCCGCAGAAACTGCGCTTGACGCCGGGGGAGGAGCGATAGGTCTTGGGCTTGCCGGCGAGATAGGCGAAATCCTCGCGCTCGAAGCCGGCAAAGACAGTCATCGGCGAACCGGTGATCCGCCGGCAGGTTTCGCAGTGGCAGTTCGCCGTCCACAGCGGCTCGCCGACGGCCTGGTAGCGCACCGCGCCGCAGGAACACCGTCCGGTATGCTTTGCCTTCGCCATGGGGACCCCTCCGCCCGGTTAGCCGCGCAACAACTCGTTGATCGAGGTCTTGGCGCGGGTCTTTTCATCCACCCGCTTGATGATCACCGCGCAATAGGTCGATGGGCCGGGGCTGCCGTCGGCGAGCGGCCTGCCCGGCATGTTCCCCGGCACCACCACCGAATAGGCCGGCACGCGGCCGTAATGCACCTCGCCGGTCGCGCGATCGACGATGCGCGTCGAAACGCCGATATAGACGCCCATCGACAGCACCGCGCCGGTTTCGACGACGACGCCCTCGACCACCTCGCTGCGCGCGCCGACGAAGCAGTTATCTTCGATGATCACCGGCCCGGCCTGCAGAGGCTCGAGCACGCCGCCGATGCCCGCGCCGCCGGAAAGGTGACAGTTCTTGCCGATCTGGGCGCAGGAGCCGACGGTAGCCCAGGTGTCGACCATCGTGCCGCTATCGACATAGGCGCCGACATTGACGAAGGACGGCATCAGCACGACCCCCGGGGCGATATAGGCCGAGCGGCGGACGACGCAGTTGGGCACGGCGCGAAAGCCGGCGGCGCGAAAGCGCGCCTCGGTCCAGCCGGCGAATTTGGACGGCACCTTGTCGAACCACGCCGCCGGGCCGCGGGCGGGATCGACCGGGCCGCCGGGCAGCACGGCCGAATCGTTGAGGCGGAAAGACAGCAGCACCGCCTTTTTCAGCCACTGGTTCACCTGCCACGCGCCGCCGGTTTTCTCGGCTACCCGCAGTTTGCCGGAATCGAGCCCCTCCAGCGCCGCCTCGACGGCGTCGCGCACCGGCCCCTTGGTTGAGAAACCGAGCCCGTCGCGGGCTTCCCAAGCGTCGTCGATGATCTTTTGCAGTTCGGCGGGATTCATGCTGTCGCTTCCGGCAAGTAGGTGAAAAGACCAGCGAACATGGGAGAGAACCGACACGCTGTCAACGCCGGCGGGGGGTGCATTAACCGCTCTTTAATCGTGGGTGCCGATCCTGAAGGACTCCCGAACCAGCGGGAAAGCGTGGATTAGGCAAGACATGGCAACGACGGCACGCGAACGCCCGACAACGAGCGACCGCAAGGCCCCGGAATCTGCGGATCCGGGGGCTTTGGCGGCGATCGTCGCCGCTTATCCCGGACCGGCGGCCTATCTCGCCGGCGACGGCCGGATTGCCGTCGCCAATGCTGCGGCCGGGCCGGTGCTGGGCAAGCTTGCGGGCATCGGGGGCGGCCTTGCCGGCCTGGTCGGCGAAATCGCCGAGGGCGGCTCGGCACGGGCCGAGCTGGTCGCCCTGCCGGGCGGGGCGGCGCCGGCGAGCATCGAGATCGTATTCACCCCGGTTGCCGGCGGCGTTCTGGCGCTGGGGCGGGATGTCTCGCTCGACGCCAATCTGCGCGGCGCCCTGATCGAATCCCGTCAGCGTTACAAAGACCTGGTTGAAATTTCCAGCGACTTCACCTGGGAAACGGACGCTGGCGGCGCATTCAGCTTCGTTTCGCCGCGCGGCGCGCTCGGCTGGCGGGCGACGGAGCTTCTCGCCCGCCCCGCCGCATCGTTGCTGGCCGAGGCCGCGCCCGATTCGCGCGCCGCCTCGCCGTTCGTCGCCACGCGGCCGGTCGAACAGGCGGAATTCTGGCTGCGCTGCGCCGATGGGCGACTTGCCTGCGTCGCGCTGTCGGCCGTGCCGCTCTATGCCAAGGACGGCGCGTGGCTGGGTGCGCGCGGCGTCGGGCGCGATATGACCGAGACCCGGTCGCGCGACGCGGCGCTGGCCGAGGCGCGCAACCGCGAACGCCTTCTTGCCTATATCGTGCGCGCCATCCGCGACGAGGTCGAACCCGATGCGATGCTGGTCGCCGCGGCGACGGCGGCCAGCCGCGCCCTCGGCGCCGACGGATGCTGCATCTGGCGGCGCGAGGCCGACGGTTTTCGCGAGATCGCAGCCTTCGGCGCGCCCCGGCCCGATGGTCTCGATGCCGAACGACGCCTGATCGTTCATGCCCCGCCCAGCGGTCTCGCCGCTACCAGCGAGGATTCGCCGGTCGAATGGAACGGCGCAATGGTGCGGGCGATCGGTGCGTTCACCCGTTATCGTCACGCCGTGAACGGCGCAATATGCCTGTGGCGGCCGGCCGAGCGGGAGGCATGGAGCGCCGCCGAGTCCGGACTGCTCGCCGATATCGCCGCCCAGCTCGGCATCGCTCAGGCCCAAATCGCCGATCACGAGGCGCTGGCGCGGCTCGCCCACACCGACGGGTTGACCGGCCTGCTCAACCGCCGCAGCTTCGTCAAACAGCTCGAACGCCGGCTGAAGCATGCGGGCCGCACCGGCCGGCCGGGCGCGCTCGTCTATCTCGATCTCGACAATTTCAAGCCGGTCAACGACCGCTGGGGCCACCAGCGCGGCGACGAAGCGTTGCGGGCGCTGGCCGATCAGCTGCGCGAGGGCGTACGCGTCGGCGATCTCGCGGCGCGCCTCGGCGGCGACGAATTCGCGCTGTGGCTGGAGGAAACCGACGTCGCCGGTGCGGTCGTCAAGGCGCGTGCGCTGCTCGAATTGAAGGCGATATTGGCGCCGTTTTCCGGCGACGCGGCGCATCCGCTCGGCCTGTCGGTCGGTATCGCTGTTTCTATTGGCGACGAGGCGGCGGCGACCCTTCTCGCCCGCGCCGACGAGGCGATGTACCTCGCCAAGCGTAGCGGCAAGGGCAACTTTGCCATTGTCGATCCGCAGGGCGGAAAAGAGAAATCGTGAACGTGACGAATACCGACCCGCCGCCGCCGGTCGACAAGGCGTATGAAGACGCCAAGCGCCGCGCCCGCGATTCCGATATCGAGCGCCGCCGCCAGCTGGCCGCGCAAAGCGACCTGCGGCCCGAGATTCTCTATTTCCTTGCCGAAGACGAATCGCCCGATGTGCGGCGCAGCGTCGCCGCCAATACGGCGACCCCGTACAAGGCGGACCTGCTGCTGGTCCGCGATCCCGACGCCGACGTGCGCGCGGACCTTGCCGGCAAGGTGGCGCGGCTGCTGCCCGGCCTGCCGCCGGACGCCCAGGACGGCGTGCGCAAGCGGGTGATGGAGATCATCGAGATCCTGGCTCGCGACGAGGCGACACGCGTTCGCGGCATGATCGCCGAGGCGCTGAAGGATGTCGTCTCGGCGCCGCCCGATATCATCCGCCAGCTCGCCCGCGATCTGGAACTGGTGGTGGCGCGGCCGGTGCTGCGATTCTCGCCGCTGCTGACCGACGACGACCTGCTCGACATCATCGCCGGCCGCCATGCGCTCGGCGCGCTGCCGGTCATCGCCGGCCGCCAGGGACTGGCCGAACCGGTGGCCGACGCCATCGTCGCCACCGAGGACACGGCGGCGGTCAGCGCGCTGCTTGCCAACCCGTCGGCCCAGATACGCGAGGAAACCCTCGATCTGATCGCCGACCGCGCGCCGGGCCGGGTCGAATGGCACGCGCCGCTGGTCGACCGGCCGTCATTGCCGTCGCGCATCGCGCGGCGCATTGCGGCGTTCATCGCCGAATCGCTGTTGCGGCGGCTCGAGCGGCGGCCCGATCTCGACGCCGAAACGAGCGCGGCGCTGGCCAAGGAGGTTCGCCGCCGGCTGGATGCGGACGAAGATGAAAGTGGCGGTCCGGCGGCCGAATCGCCGGCGGCGAAGGCACAGCGGCTGCAGGCCGAGGGCAGACTCGACGAGGAAGTCCTGTCGGAGGCGTTGGCGTCCGGCGAAGTGGGGTTCGTCAAGGCGTCGCTGGGCCTGCTCAGTGGGCTGACCGGTGAAATCGTCGACAAGATCCTGTCGGCGCGCAGCGCCAAGGGCGTGACCGCGCTCGCCTGGAAGGCGGGGCTGTCGATGCATGTCGCCACCCAGATACAGATGCGGCTCGGCGGCATATCGCCGCGCCAGGCGCTTAAATCGCGCGCGGGCACCCAGGACTATCCGCTGCCGCCCGAGGAAATGACCTGGCATCTTGAATTTTTCGGCGCGTAACCGCCGCCATCACCGGCGGTTCAGCGGGCGATAATCGTGCCGACGCCGCGTTCGGTGAAGATTTCAAGCAGAATGGCGTGCTCGACCCGGCCGTCGAGAATTACCGCCCCCTCGACGCCGCCTTCGATCGCGGCGAGGCAGGTTTCGACCTTGGGGATCATGCCGCCGTGAATGGTGCCGTCGGCGATCATCTCCCGCACCTTGGCGACGGTCAGCGTCGGAACCAGCTTTTTATCCTTGCCGAGCACCCCCGCGACATCGGTCATCATCAGCAGGCGCGCCGCGCGCACCGCGCCGGCGATCGCGCCAGCGACCGTATCGGCGTTGATGTTATAGGTCTGGCCGTCGGCGCCGAGCCCGATCGGCGCGATCACCGGAATGATATCCGATTGGGCGAAATAGACGAGGATGCCGGGGTCGATCGCCTCCGGCTCGCCGACGAAGCCGAGGTCGAGAACCTTCTCGATGTTCGAATCGGGGTCGCGCTTGGTGCGTGTAACCTTGCGCGCCCGGACGAGCCCGGCGTCCTTGCCCGACAGGCCGACGGCGCGGCCGCCGGCGCCGTTGATCGCGGCGACGATCTGCTTGTTGATCGAGCCCGATAGAACCATCTCGACAATCTCGACCGTCGTCGCATCGGTGACGCGCAGACCGTCGACGAACGAGCTCTGGATCTTGAGCCGGTCGAGCATCTGGCCGATCTGCGGCCCGCCGCCGTGAACGACGATCGGGTTGATGCCGACCTGCTTCAGCAGGACGATATCGCGCGCGAAATCGACCGCCACCTTGTTGTCGCCCATCGCGTGGCCGCCGTATTTGACGACCACGGTCTTGCCGGCGAAGCGGCGCATATAGGGCAGCGCCTCGGACAGCGTGCGCGCTGTGGCGATCGATTCCTGATGCGGCTGATTTGGGCTGGAGCTCATGGCGACTCGGGCGAATCGGGACGGTCGGGCGATGGGGCGCGCGGAATTTAACCCAATGTCGCCAATCCTGCCAGCGTCGCCCGCAGCGCCGGAATGCCGGCGCCGGTCTGGGCGCTGGTGATGGCGATTTCGGGATGGGCGGCGACATGGCGGGCAAGTTCGGCGGCGCTCGCCTCCCGGGCGCGTTCCGCCGCGCCGGGCAGCAAGGCGTCGGCCTTGGTCAGCACGATCTGGTAGTTGACCGCCGCTTCGTCGAGCAGATCGAACAGCGACCGGTCGCTGTCCTTGAGGCCGTGGCGGGAATCGACCAGCACCAGGGTCCGGCGCAGGGTCGGCCGGCCGCGCAGATAGTCGCGGATCAGCCCGCTCCATTCCCGTTTCTGCCGTTTGCTGACGCGGGCGAAACCGTAACCGGGCAGATCGACGAGCGTCAACCGGCCGCCGAGATCGAAGAAATTGATCTGCTGGGTGCGCCCCGGCTCTTTCGAGGTGCGGGCGAGCGCCGTGCGGCCGGTGAGCGCGTTGAGGAGGCTCGACTTGCCGACATTCGAGCGCCCGGCGAAGGCGATCTCGGGCGCGGCGGTCGGCGGCAGCGCCTCGATGCGCGCCGCGCCGGCGACGAAGCCGCACGGCCCGGCGAAGAGCAGCCGTCCCGCCTCGATCTCCGCCTCGTCCATGGGGGCCGGCCGGCCGGAGGTTATTTCGCCGCCTGGTGGGCCGCCGTCTGCCGCATGATCACCCATTGCTGAAGGATCGACAGCAAATTGTTCCACGCCCAGTAGATGACCAGCCCGGCGGGGAACGAGGCGAGGATGAAGGTGAAGATGAACGGCATGGCGAGGAACATCTTCGCCTGGATCGGATCGGGCGGCTGCGGGTTCATTTTCTGCTGCAGGAACATCGTCACGCCCATGATGATCGGCCAGGCGCCGATATGCAGGAACGCCGGCACGGCGAAGGGCAGCAGGCCGAAGAGATTGAACAGCGATGTCGGGTCGGCGACCGAAAGGTCCTGAATCCAGCCATAAAATGGCGCGTGGCGCATCTCGATGGTGATGAACAGCACCTTATAGAGCGCGAAGAAGACCGGAATCTGGATGACGACCGGCAGGCAGCCGGCGAGCGGATTGGCTCCCTGGCGCTTGTAGAGCGCCATCATTTCCTGCGACAGGCGCTGGCGATCCTCGCCGAAGCGCTCGCGCAGCTTCTCCATCTCGGGCTGCAGCAGCTTCATCTTGCTCATCGCCCGGTACGACTTGTTGGCAAGCGGGAAGAACAGCAGCTTGATCAGCACCGTCAGCAGCAGGATGGCGAGGCCGAAATTGCCGATCTGGCGGTAGAAATAGTCGAGAACGAGGAAGATCGGCTTGGTGAGGAAATAGAACCAGCCGAAATCGACCGCGAGATCGAAGCGCTCGATGCCGAGCGTCTCGGCGTAATTGTCGAGCAGGCGCACTTCCTTGGCGCCGGCGAACAGGCGGTTGGCGACCTCGGTCGAGGCGCCGGGGGCGACGGTCGCGGGCGGGTCGAGATAGTCGACCTGGTAACGGTCCTCGCCGCCGACGAAGGCGTGGTTGAAGCGCATCGTGGCGCTGCGTTTCTGGTCGGGCACCAGGGCCACCAGCCAGTACTTGTCGGTGATGCCGATCCAGCCGCCGGTCGATGTCTGGTCGATCCTCTTCGCCTTGCGCAGATCCTCGTAGCTCGGCTCCTTGAGCCGGCCGTCGAACACGCCGATCGGGCCCTCGTGGAGAATGTAATAGCCTTGCGTCTGCGGGGTGCCGCTGCGCGCGGCGAGGCCGTAGGGATGAACCTGGACCGGCGCATCGCCCTTGTTGATCACGCGCTGGGTGATCTGGAACATGAAATTGGCGTCGATGGCGTAGCGCAGCTCGAAGCGCAGACCCTGCCCGTTTTCCCAGCTCAGCGTCACCGGCGTTGCCGGCGTCAGCGTCGTGCGGTCGGCGGTCCATAACGTGTCGGGCCCCGGCACCGTCATCTCGGGCGCGCCGGCGACCCAGCCGAATTCGGCGAAATAGGGATTGGCCGTGCCCTGGGGCGACAGAAGGGTGATTGCCGGGCTCTTCGGATCGATGGTTTCGCGATAGGTGACGAGCTGCAAATCGTCGATCCGGCCGCTAACGAGCAGGATCGAGCCCTGGACGTCGGGCGCATCGATGCGCACGCGCGGCTGTCCGGCCATGACCGCCGCCGGGCTCCGGTTCTTGGGCGCGGCGGCCGGGGCGCCGGCCTTCGGCGCGGTCGCGCCGGTGACCGGTATGCCGGGGGCCGGCGTGATGGTTTCGCTCGTCGTCTGGCTCGCCGCCCGCTCGGCGCGCAGCGCACGGTCGCGTTCGAGGCGCGGCATGTTGTAGAAAAACTCGAAGCCGAGGACGATGGCGAGCGATAGCGCGATGGCGATAATCAGGTTGCGTTGGTCGATCTGCATGGTCGTGTCACTCGCCGGTCGGATTTAAATTTTTGTGGATCAGGAACTATGGTGGCAGCGACGCCGCGTCGCCGCGGGCGGGGGCACGGGATCGTAGCCGTCGCCGCCCCAGGGGTGGCAACGGGCCAGACGTTTGACCGCTAGCCACAGACCGGCGGCGGGGCCGTGAACGGCGATCGCCTCGTGCGCGTATTCCGAACAGCTCGGCGCAAAACGGCAGGCCGGCCCGATCAGCGGCGCAAGCGTCCACTGATAAAGGCGGATAACCGCGCGAAGCATCCAGCCGAGAAAATTCATTTTGCTACGTTCGCCTTCGGGGCCAGCGCGCTGACCGCCGTCTGCATATCCGCCACCAGCGCGGCGTAGGGCCGCGCGATCGTACCGGCCCGCGCAATCACCACATAATCGAATCCGGCCGCCGCCGCGCCTGGCATGACTTCATCCGCCGCCGCCTTGAGCCGCCGCCGCGCCCGGTTGCGAATGACGGCGTTGCCGATCTTGCGTGTGGCGGTGAACCCGACGCGCGCCGGACCGGCGGACGATATCTGCTCCCGGCGGTGCGCTTGCAGAACGAAGCCGGGCGTTACGTATTTGCGGCGCGCCGCGGCGACGGACAAAAAATCGGCGCGGCGTTTCAGACGCTCGACTGTGACCAGGGGCGACACGCGGCCGGAGGGATTCCGCGCCGGATCGTTACGCCGAAAGGCGCTTGCGGCCCTTCGCGCGGCGGGTGGACAGAACCTTGCGGCCGCCGACCGTGGCCATCCGCGTGCGAAAGCCGTGCCGACGCTTGCGGACAAGCTTGCTGGGTTGGTAGGTGCGCTTCACGATATCTACTCCGGAACGGCGCCAAATCTTGCAACAGGGGACGGCTTATAAAGGGGCCATCCGGCGAAGTCAATGCGGCGCAAAACCCTTTCACAATCAGATGATTGGCAGGTGCCCGGAAGGCGCTATAGTGTCGGGGATCGCCGTCGGGGCGACGCCTTGGGCTCCCGGCTGGTTGGTTGTCTGCCGGGGAGTGGGGTGAAATCGATGGTGCCGAACGGTCCTGCCGCCAAGTCAAGAGGGCTTGGTCGATTGATTCCGGTCGTCGTCCTCGCGGCGGGGTTCGCGGCGTTTTTTGCCTTCGGCCTGCACCGTTATGTGACCTTCGACACGCTGGCCCGGCATCGCGCCGCGCTGCTGGCCCTGGTCGAGGCCAACGCCGCCATCGCGCCGGTCGTCTATATCCTGATCTATATCGCGGTGGTGGCGTTTTCGCTGCCCGGCGGCACGTTGCTCACCGTAACCGGCGGCTTCCTGTTCGGCACGCTGGCGGGCGGCGTGTATGCAATTATCGGCGCCACCCTGGGCGCCATCGCCCTGTTTCTTGCCGCGCGTTTCGCGTTCAGCGACATCCTGCGCGCCAAGGTCGGCCCGGCCCTGCGCCGCATGGAAGAGGGCTTCCGCCGCGATGCGCTGAGTTACCTCCTCGTTCTCCGCCTGGTGCCGATATTTCCGTTTTTCCTCGTCAACCTTGTGCCCGCATTTCTCGGCGTCAACTTGCGTACCTACGTCGTCGCCACATTCATCGGCATCATGCCGGCGACTTTCGTATTCGCCAGCGTCGGCCGGGGACTCGGCGCGGTGTTCGATGCCGGCGGCATGCCCGATTTCGGCATTATCCTGACGCCGCCGATCCTGTTGCCGATCCTGGGGCTGGCGCTGCTGGCGCTGGTGCCGGTCGTCTATAAGCGGATCAAGGGCGCGAAATGAGCGAGCGCCTTGCGGTCGATGTCTGCGTGATCGGCGCCGGGTCGGGGGGATTGTCGGTCGCCGCCGGGGCCTCGCAACTGGGCCAGAAGGTCGTGCTGTGCGAGCGCGGCAAGATGGGCGGCGACTGTCTCAATTACGGCTGCGTGCCGTCGAAAGCGCTGATCGCCGCGGCGCGGTCGGCGGCGGCGGCGCGCAGCGCCGGACGTTATGGCATTACGGCCGCCGAGCCGGCGGTCGATTACCGGGCGATGCGCGAACATATTCGCGGCGTCATCGCCGCGATCGAGCCCAACGATTCGGTAGAGCGTTTCACCGGCCTTGGCGTGCGTGTCATCAAGGCATCGGCGACGTTCGCCGGTCCCGGCGAAATGCGGGCCGGCGAGGTTACGATCGCGGCGCGGCGATTCGTCATTGCCACCGGTTCGGCCCCGGCCGTGCCGCCGATCCCCGGCCTCGACAAGACGCCCTACCTCACCAACGAAACGGTCTTCGATCTCGATGTCCGGCCGGCGCACCTGATCGTCATCGGCGGCGGGCCGATCGGTTGCGAACTTGCCCAGGCGCATCGCCGGCTGGGCGCGCGAGTAACGGTGATCGAGATGCTGACCGTTCTCGCCAAGGACGATCCCGAGCTTGCCGATTTCGTGCGCCGGCAGATGAGCCATGACGGCGTCGAGATCGTCGAGGGGGTCAAGGTGGTCGGCGTCGAGGGCGCTGCCGGCCAGGTCGCGGTGACGGTGGAACAAGGCGGTGCGCGCCGGCGCATCGACGGCTCGCACATTCTCGTCGCCGCCGGGCGGCGGGCCAATGTCGGCGGGCTCAATCTCGAAGCCGCCGGCGTCAAATATTCGGCCAAGGGGATCGAGGTCGACGCCCGGTTGCGAACCTCGAACAAGAAGATTTACGCCATCGGCGATGTCGCCGGCGGCTATCAGTTCACCCACATGGCCGGCTATCACGCCGGGATCGTTATCCGCAACGCGCTGTTCCGCCTGCCGGCCAAGGTCGATTATCGCGCCGTGCCGTGGGTCACCTATACCGAGCCGGAGCTGGCCAATGTCGGGCTGACCGAGGCCGAGGCGCGCCAGCGCGGCGAGACGATCCGCATCCTGCGCTGGCCGTTCCACGAAAACGACCGCGCCCAAACCGAGCGCGAAACCGATGGGCTGGTCAAGATCGTCGCCACGCCCAAGGGGCGGGTGCTGGGGGCCGGCATTGTCGGGCCGCAGGCCGGCGAGCTGATCCATCTCTGGGGACTGGTCATCGCCAAGGGTCTCAAGCTCAGCGACGTCGCCGGCATGATCGCGCCCTATCCGACGCTGGGCGAGGTTAACAAGCGCGCCGCCGGCAGCTTCTATACGCCCAGGCTGTTTTCGACCTTTACCCGCCGCGTCGTGCGGTTTCTGGCCCGCTTCGGCTAGGGAGCCATTCGGCGTATACTGCCGGCAATGAACCAGACCGCCCCCAAATCCGGCCGTGCAAGCATCCTGTCGGGCCTGTCGGCCCGGCTGCTGGCGCTGATCGTGGCGTTCATCATGCTGAGCGAGGTGCTGATCTACGCGCCGTCGATCGCGCGCTTCCGGGCCGATTATTTCCAGGGGCGCATCGCCGCCGCGCATCTCGCCACCCTGGCGCTGGAGGCGACGCCCGACAACATGGTGAGCGAAGAGCTCAAGAACCAGCTCCTCGATCATGCCGGCGCCTATGCGGTGATCATCGCCAATCCGGGCGAGGTGCGCCGCATCCTGACGCGCGAGATGCCGCCGCGGGCGGATGCGACCTATGATTTACGGCGCGCGGCGTTTTTCGGCCTCATCGCCGACGCCTTCATGACCCTGGCCGAGAGCGAGCCGCGCGTGCTGCGCATCATCGGCCTGTCGCCCAAGGACAAGGAGGTCGTCGTCGAAGTGCTCCTCGACGAAAGGCCGATGCGTACGGCGATGATCGACTTTTCGTGGCGCATCCTTGCGCTGTCGCTCGTCATCTCGTTCCTTACCGCAGCGCTTGTCTATTTGAGCCTGCAATGGCTGATGGTCCGCCCGCTGCGGCAGATCACCCAGAACATGATTTTGTTCCGCAAGGCGCCCGAAAATCCGGCCAACGCCATCGCGCCCAGCGATCGCAGGGACGAGATCGGCATCGCCCAGCGCGAACTGGCGGCGATGGAAAAGGCGCTGCGCGCCGCCCTCAACCAGCAGGCGCGGCTGGCGGCGTTAGGCGTGGCCGTGACCAAGATCAACCACGATTTGCGCAACATCCTCGCTTCCGCCCGGCTGGTTTCCGACCGGCTGGCGGATTCGAACGACCCACAGGTCAAACGCGTCGCGCCGACCCTGCTCGCCAGCATCGACCGCGCGGTGGCGCTGTCGGGTCAAACCCTCGATTACGCCCGCGACGAACCGCCGCCGCCGGTGCGCAGCCATTTCCCGCTCGCCGATCTGGGCGAGGAAGTGGGCCGCATCGTCGGCCTGCTGACCGATAACCGATCGACCTGGGAAAACGCCGTCGATCCGGCGATCCTCGTCGATGCCGACCGCGACCAGATGTTCCGCGTGCTGGTCAATCTCGGTCGCAATGCCGCCGAGGCGGGGGCGCGGCGCATCCGCCTCGCCGCAGCCATGGTCGGCGGCGATCTGACGATAGAGGTGGGGGACGACGGGCCGGGCCTGCCGGCCAAGGCGCGCGACAACCTGTTCCAGCCGTTTGCTGGCTCGGCGCGGGCGGGGGGAACCGGTCTCGGGCTCGCCATTGCGCGCGATCTTGTGCGCGCCCATGGCGGCGAGATGATATTGGCCGCAACCTCGCCGGTCGGCACGACCTTCCGCATCGTGGTGCCGGGCGTCGCCGTCACCGGCCGCCATCGCGCGGCGCAATAAGCGCCGCCATTCGATCCTAGCGGGTGAACCCCTCTTCGATCCGGGCCCAGCGCTCGTAATCGGTGATCGACTTGAATTCGTCGAAACCGATGCCCTCGTCGGCGAGGTTGAGCCGGCCATGCAGCAGGTCGTCGAGCGCCTTTTCGATCGTCCGGGCGACGCGAAGGATCAGCGTCGTCGGGTAGGCGATCATGGCGAAACCCATCGCGTAAAGCTCGGCCGGCGTCAGCATCGGCGTGCGCCCGCCCTCCAGCATGTTGGCGATCTGCGGCACGCCGCGAAAGGTCTCGCCGACCTTGCGCAATTCCTCCGGCGTTTCAGGCGCTTCGACGAACACGCCGTCGGCCCCGGCCTTGAGGTAGCGTTCGGCCCGGCGCA
>JACQAF010000254.1 GCA_016195145.1 Rhodospirillales bacterium | reverse complement strand
GCTATGCCGCCGCCTTTCGCCATCCCGACCTCGCGCGCGCCGTCGCCTCGGGCGGCCACAAGGCGATTGCGGTCGCGCTGTTCGAATGGTCGGGACCGCGCCAGCAACATCTCAACCTGCCATGGCGGCGGTTGAGCGACGCGGCGGCGCTCGAAGCTTTCGCCGCCGAGCTGCAAATCGCGCCGCGTCTGGTCATCGGCGGCGAAACCGCAATCGGCGACGCCATCGACTTCGCTGCCGATCTTCTGACGCGGAGCCCCTATGCCGGCGGGCGCAAGGTCATCGACGTGTCGGGCGACGGGGCGAGCAATAGCGGCCGCGATGTCCGCGCGGCGCGAGCCGATGCGCTGTTCCTCGGCATCGCCATCAACGGCCTCGCCATTCTCAACGAAGAGCCCGATCTCGACATCTATTATCGCGGCGCGGTGGTCGGCGGCCCTGGCGCGTTCGTCATTGCCGCCAAGGATTACAGCGATTTTGCCGACGCGATCCTGAAGAAACTGGTGCGCGAGATCACGACCATCGCTTGGGCTTCGCCCGCGCATCCGTAACCGAAAAATTAACCAATACGCGGCACTGTGAGGGCTCACCTTTCCCCTGCACGACCGGAGCCCGCAATATGGCTGCCGCTTCATCCGCTCTGGCCATCGCCCTCAAGCATCATCAAGCCGGTCAGCTTGCCGATGCCGAGCGGCTGTATCGCCAGGTGCTGGCCCGGCAGCCGCGCGAGCCGAACGCCTGGCATCTTCTCGGCGTGATCGCGTTGCAATCCAACCACCCCGATGCGGCGATCGAGCCGATTCGCAAGGCGATCGCCATCCATCCGAAGTTTCCCGAAGCGTATTATAACCTCGGCAACGCGTTTGATGCGTGCAATCGCCTGGACGAAGCCGCCACGGCGTTCGCCAAGGCGGTCCGGCTCAAGCCCGACTATGCCGAGGCGCACCACAATTTCGGCCGCACGCGCTTGCGCGAGGGCAAACACGCCGAAGCGATCATCGCCCTGCGCCGCGCCATCGCGTTACAGCCCCAACTCGCCGCCGCGCACAGCAATCTCGGCGTGGCGCTGATGCAGCAAGGCGACCTCGCCAATGCGGCCGAGAGTTTCGAGCGCGCCCTGGCGCTGGCCCCCGGCATGGTCGATACCCGCACCCATCTCGGCTCTCTGCGTCTGAGCCAAGGACGCCATGAAGACGCGGCCACCGCCTTCCGGCAGGCGACCGAACACGCGCCCGACTATGCCAAGGCCCATCACGGCCTCGGCATCGCGCTGTCCGAGCGCGGCGACGCCGGCGGCGCGATCGCCGCCCTTATCCGCACGACCGAGCTCGATCCCGCCTGCGTCCCGGCCTACGGCAATCTCGGCAACGTCCTGGTCGAGATCGGCGAACCCGCCAGGGCGCTCATCGTCTATCGCCGGGCGCTCGAACTCGATCCGCAAAACTTCGTTGTGCTGGTCGGCGCGGCCCAGGCCCATAGCGCCCTCGACCAGTACGAGCCCGCGCGCGGCTATATCGAGCAAGCCATCGCCGCCTACCCCGACAGTCCCGAACCGCACAACACCCTCGGCAACATCCGGATGAAAGAAGGCCGTCTTGCCGACTCAGCGGCGGCGTTCGAACGCGCTTTGGCGTTACGGCCCGGATGGGATATCGGCTGGCGCAATCTGCGCCTGTGCACGCTCTATCGCGCCGATCTCGACGAAGTGGGCCGGCAAGCTGTCGCCCGTCGTTTCGAGGACGAAGCGGCGCGCCCGCATTATCCGGCGTCGCCGCAATGGGCGGTTACGCCCGACCCGCATCGGCGCCTCAGGATCGGCTACTTATCATCGGATTTTCGCGGCCAGTCGGTCGGTCGGGTGATCATGCCGATTCTCGAAGCTCATGACCGCGGCCGTTTCGAGGTTTTCTGCTACGCACATGTCCGGCGTCCCGATCCGTTCACCGAGCGCTGCCACCAGGCTGCCGATTCCTGGCGCTCGACCGTCGGCTTCGGTGACGACGACGTCGCCGACATGATTCGCGCCGATGGCATCGATCTCCTCGTCTGTCTCGCCAGCCATTTCGACGAGAACCGGTTTCTCGTCTGCGCTCGTCGCCCCGCGCCGGTCCAGATTTCTTACCAGGATGTCGCGACCGGCGGCCTCGCGGCAGTCGATTACATCTTCGCCGATCCGGTGCTCGCGCCGCGCGGTAGCGGCGAGTATTTCGCCGAACGGCCGTTCCGTTTGCCGCACTACATCGTTCAGTCGCCAATCCTCGGCGCGCCGCCGGTGGGTCCCTTACCGGCGCTCACCGACGGGACGATCGCCTTCGGGTCGGCGAGCAACCCGTCGAAGATCGGGCCGGACGTGGTGGCGGCATGGGCGGACGTGTTGCACACCGTGCCGAATTCGATCCTGCGTCTGAAATTCTTCAACGCCTTCGCCGACGATTCGTTATGCGCCAGATTTCGCGAGAGCTTTGCCGCGCATGGCGTCGATGCCGCCCGCCTCCATTTCGAAGGCGGTAGCGCCACCACCATTCATCACCTGTCGTTTTACGACCGGGTCGACATCATGCTCGACACCTTCCCCTTCACCGGTTCGACCACCTCCTTCGAGGCTTTATGGATGGGCGTGCCGGTGGTGACGATGGCAGGCGACGCCATGCTCTCGCGCTATGGCGCGGCGGCGCTGGCGTCGATCGGACGACCGGGATGGGCCGCCGCCAATCGTGCTGGATTCGTCGATATCGCGCGCCGGTTGGCCGGCGATATTCCCGGCCTCGCCGCCGAACGGGCGTCCCTGCGGGACCGGGTCGCCGGCTCGCCGCTTTGCGACGTGCCGCGGCGGACGCGTCAGATCGAACGCGCCTATCGCGCGATGTGGCGGCGCTGGTGTGCGACGCGTCCGGCCGCCGGCGTCTAGGAAACCGTGCGGATCAATCGTTCGGCACCGGGCGCGGCTTGCGGTCGGCCCCGATGGCGACATAGGTGAACACGCCTTGCGTCACCTTCACGCGCTCGTCGCCGTCGCGCCGGCGCACCCAGGTTTCGACCGCCACCGTGATCGACGTGCGGCCGATGCGCTGAACGATCCCGTAGCAGCTCACCTCGTCGCCGACGAACACCGGCAGATGGAACGTCATCGCCTCGATCGCCACTGTCGCCACCCGCCCGCGCGCCCGCTGGTTGGCGATGCTGCCGCCGGCCAGGTCCATCTGCGCCAGCAGCCAACCGCCGAAGATATCGCCGTTGGGGTTGGTGTCGGCCGGCATGGCGATCGCCCGCAGGGCCGGTTCGACGGGTGGCGGTACGGCGGCTTCGGTCATGTCTATCCATCCTCTTTCGGGAGAAACCGTGGGATTTTACAATATCTTGTAGCATCAGACGGTTTCCAATACTGTATCCTGAGAAACTTCGTTAGTGGAAATCCAGCATCGCCCATGGCCGCCGATCTATTCAACGCCGCCCGCAAGGTTCAGAGCTACACCGCCAAGGACATCGAGGTTCTCGAAGGGCTTGAGCCGGTGCGCCGGCGGCCGGGCATGTATG
>JACQAF010000243.1 GCA_016195145.1 Rhodospirillales bacterium | reverse complement strand
CGCCGTCGCGCTGATCCTGTCGCGGGTCACCGGCCACTCGCCCTACACGCTGACATGGCGCTGGAACCTGCGTTTCACGGCCATCGAGATTGTCGCCCTGGCGGCGATCCTGACAATCCTGACGCGCCCGTGGTGATTTGCGGGTCAACCATCCGGTTGCCGCTTCTCAAGCCGCGCCGTTTTCTCCGGCGTGTGCGGCATCGAGACCGAGGCCCTCCAGCGTTTTGCGAAGGCGCGGGCTTGCAAAATCGACGAATGCCCGGATCTTCGGCGCGACGATCCGGCTCTGCGGATAGACCAGATGGACCGGAATGGCGGGCGGCGTAACGTCGTCCAGCACGGTTACCAGCCGCCCGGCGCGGATCTGCGACGCCACCATATATGAGAGCGCAATCGTGACGCCGTCGCCCGCCTCGGCGGCGCCGATGGCGGCGACGGCGTCATTGATTTCCAGGCGCGGCGTGAACGAAACGCTGCTCCCGCTCCGCTTGTCGCGAAACCGCCATTCGCGATTCGGCATAAGTCCCGTGAAAGCGATCACGGAATGAAGCTTCAGATCCGCGGGGGATTGCGGACGACCGCGCCGCGCGAGGTAATCGGGACTGGCGACGAGGATGCGACGGACATCGCCGATGCGGCGGGCGACGAGACTTGAATCGGGGAGCGGGCCGATCCGCACGGCCGCATCGATTCCTTCCTCGACTAGGTTCGTGATTCGATCGAGGAGGAGCACCGAAACGCTGATCCGCGGATAGCTCGCGAGAAAATCGCAGACGACCGGCGCAAGCGCCGATCGGCCAAACGTCACGGAGGCGGTGACGGTCAGATGCCCGTGAGGAACTGCGGTTTCGCCGACCGCGTCCTTCTCGGCGCTGTCGATATCGATCAGCAGCCGCCGCGCGCTTTCGAGGAAACGAGCGCCGACGTCGGTAAGGCTGAGGCTGCGCGTCGTCCGATTGAACAGGCGGGCGCCAAGCCGCTCTTCGAGCGACGAGATCGCGCGCGTAACCGCAGGCGGCGAGAGCCGGAGACGGGTCCCGGCCTTGGCGAAGCCCCCGGCATCGGCAACCGCGACAAAGACTTCAATCTCGTGCAACCGGTCCATTATTATTCCTACATACGGAATAATAAATTACATAATTCGGTTATTATTTCAATGCGCCTTATGGGCCATGTTGAGAAGGGACCGGGGCAGCCGCCCCATATCCACAACATTAAATTAGATGGAGATTTACATGGCACGCGTCGCCGTCATCGATCCGAAAACCGCCACAGGCGAGGCCAAGCAACTGCTCGACGCGGTACAGGGGGCGCTCGGCATGGTGCCGAATTTCGTCCGCGTCCTGGCCAACTCGCCGGCGGCGCTGAAGGCATTCCTGGGGCTGTACGGGATCGCCGGAACCGGCGCACTCGACGCGAAGACGCGCGAGCGAATCGCCCTTACGGTCGCCGAACAGAATAGTTGCCAATATTGCGTGTCGGCGCATACCGCTATCGGGCGCAAGGCGGGCCTCGACAACGACGAGATGGCCGCCAACCGGATGGGCCGGTCGGCCGATGCGAAGGCGGCAGCGGCGCTGACCTTCGCCCGCGCCCTCGTCAAGAATACCGGTCAGGTGACCAAGGCGGAGTTCGACGCCGTCCGCACCGCCGGACACTCGGACGCCGAGATCATCGAGATCATCACGCATGTGACGCTGAACATCTTCACCAACATTCTGGGCAAGTCGACGGAGATCGACATCGACTTCCCGAAGATCGAACTTGGCAAGGTTGCTTGAACTCCAACCCCGAAAGGATCGCCCGATGCGAGTCTCTAAAGCCTCTCTCCTCCCCGCGTTCGCATTCCTCGGCGTGCTGACGTTGGCCTCTGTCTCACCAGCCGGCGCCGTCGATGAGGTCAATGTCGGCCCTGGCGTCACGGTCGCCGGCGCCCCCCTGGCTCTGCGCGGCTACGATCCGGTGGCGTATTTCGCCGACGGCAAACCGGTGCAGGGCTCCGCGAAGTTTACCGGTCTCCATAACGGTGTCGCCTATTATTTCGCAAGCCAAAAGAATCTCGACGCATTCATGGCGAGCCCGGCCAAATACGGACCCCAGTATGGCGGTTTCTGCGCCTATGCCGTGTCGCTCGGTAAGAAGTTCGATGGCGATCCACGCCTCTGGAGAATCATCGACGGTAAGTTTTATGTGTTCGTCACCGAGGACGTCGTCGCGGCGTTCGAAAAGGATGCGCCAGGCACTCTTGCCAAGGCCGAAAAAAACTGGCCCATGATCGTACACAAGGCCGCCAAAGATCTATAGCATCGCGCGCGGACACGGCTTTCGCCGTGTCCGCGCTCGCCCCCGCCTCTTGCAGAAGTAAATGCGTCAACCCTTGTACGAAAGGTGCCGATGAACCGCCCACCTTTACCGCCCTTCACCGCCGAGACCGCCAAACATAAAGTACGGCTCGCCGAAGATGCCTGGAACACCCGCAACCCGGAGCGCGTATCTCTTGCCTATACGATCGATAGCCGCTGGCGCAACCGGGCGGAGTTTCCGGTCGGGCGCGTCCAGATCGTCGAGTTCCTCACCCGGAAATGGGCGCGGGAGATCGATTACCGGCTGATCAAGGAATTATGGACTTTTGCCGAAAACCGCATCGCCGTCCGTTTCGCCTATGAATGGCATGACGACGCCGGAAACTGGTTTCGCTCCTACGGCAATGAGAATTGGGAATTCGACGAGCACGGGCTCATGCGGTTCCGGTTCGCTAGCATCAACGATCTGCCGATCCGGGAAACCGACCGGAAATTTCGCTGGCCGCAGGGTCCCCGGCCGGCGGATCACCCGGGCCTGTCCGAACTCGGGCTCTGAGAGCCGGCGCGAACCCGATTTAACGCGGAGAATTTGGAGGCCGTCATGGGACACCGATTTGCGGAAATCGCCTTCACCGATACGGTGAAGCGGATGCAGGAGGCGATGGGCAGCCGGCAAAGTTATGCACGGATGGACGGGATCGCGGAGACCGTGAACGGCGCGCTCGGCCCCAGCGAGGCAGCGTTCATCGGGGCCCGCGACAGTTTCTACATGGCGACCGCAAGCGAGACGGGATGGCCTTATGTTCAGCATCGGGGCGGGCCGACCGGCTTCGTTCGCGTGCTCGACGAAAAGACCATCGGCTTCGCCGATTTTCGCGGCAACCGGCAATATGTCAGCGTCGGCAACCTGATGAAGGATGATCGCGTGTCGCTGTTCTTCATGGACTACCCGAACAAGACGCGACTCAAACTTTTAGGTCGCGCGAAGCTTGTCGGGCTGAAAGACAGGGAAACGCTCGCCAGGCTTGAGACGCCGGATTACCGCGCCCGCACGGAGCGAGGCTTCGTCATTCAGGTCGAGGCGTTCGACTGGAACTGCTCGCAGCATATTACCGAGCGTTTCACGCTGGCCGAAATCGACGCGGTCGTCGTCCCCCTGCGCCGCCGGATCGCCGAGCTTGAGGCGCGGCTGGCATCGAAGGAAGGCTTGGGGACGGCCTCATAATGGGGGCCGGCGATCCTTACCCTTCTGACCCGCCTATGCTAGCTTCGCCGACCGGGATTTAGGTTCGGCGATGGCCACGGAGAGATCGTGAGCGCAGACGGGGCGTCGACAGAAAGCTTGCCGCGCGACGCCTTTGCCTGGTGCGGCGAGAGCATCGCGCATTGGGCCGTACGGCGTCCGGACGCCATCGCCGCGGCGGATTCGGGTTCCACTCTCACCTATCGCGAACTTAACCGGACGGTCGATGCGGTGGCGGCCGCGCTTTCCGCGCGCGGCGTGGCTGCCGGCGATCGGGCGATGATCCTGTGCGAGAACTCGGTTGCGGCGGTCGTCGCCATTTTTGCTGCGCAGCGCCTCAATGCCTGGGCGGTGCCGGTCAACGCACGGCTCTCGACGCCGGAGGTCGATGCGATTATCGACCATTGCCGGCCGCGCCTGATCGTCACCACCGACGCCGCCTCGCCCAACGCCGCCGCGCATGGCGACCGGCTGGCCGCTGCCGCTTGGCCGCCCTTCGCCGCCCTCGGCGCCCGCGTCGCCGACGGCCTCGCCCCCGGCGCGCCCGAGCCGGTTTTCGCCGACCCCCGGAAACAGGTGGCCGCGCTGATCTATACGACGGGCACCACCGGCGACCCCAAGGG
>JACQAF010000230.1 GCA_016195145.1 Rhodospirillales bacterium | reverse complement strand
CACGCGCCGGTTCCCGAGGCAGGGTAAATGACGACCGCGCCGCGCGTCTTGAAGACCCGCTTCATGCCGTCGAGCACTTCGCGCCCGAGGCGGCCGAATTCGGGTCCGCGATGGTCGATGGTCGCATTGTCGATCGCGCGCAGCACGCGGTCGGGAACGTTGGTCGGGCCGGGTATCTGAAGAAAATGCCGGCCGCTCCGGTGACGGTTGCTCTGCGGCGCCGCGTTCTGGGCCATGGATGCGATATGCTCCCCTCAGGCCCGGCCGAAAACGAGCCGGGCCGGGGGATTATGCACCGGAACGACGGCACGGCAAGGATCGCAATCGCGCCCGAAGCAGGGTATTTTCACGGGTGCGCCGCCATGCGGCCGGATTGCTGCGGGACTGCATAAAACTTGAAGTAGTAACTGGATTACACGACCCTCTTATTTCAGTATCTTTTCATTTATTGCCAATTCTTCGCTGTCGCCCCCATTCTCACCAGACGCCGGATTAATCGCCATGCCCATGGACATGCCCGCCCCGGAGACCCGGCTGGTTCCGGATGTCGGCCCCCCGGCCGAGACCACAGCCAGTTTCACCGACAAGGGGCGGCTGTTCCGATTGCTGCTCAAGAACGCGGCCCTGACCGCCGTGACCCTCAGCTTCTACCGCTTCTGGGCCCGCACCGCGCTGCGCCGCTATTTCTGGGGCAACGTCGCGGTCGCGGGCGAGCCGCTCGAATACACCGGCCGCGGCATGGAGCTGTTCATCGGCTTCCTGATCAATATCGCCCTCTTCGCCCTGCCGGCGACGATTCTGTCCCTGCTCAAGTTCATCGACCTGGTCAGCCCGCTGGTTGAGGGTCTGGGACAATTGCTGTCGCTTGTCCTGTTCGTGCTGTTCGTCCATTTCGCCCGCTTCCGCGCCTGGCGCTACCGGATGTCGCGCACCCTATGGCGCGGCATCCGTTTCGGCCAGGACGGCGCCGGCTGGCGCTACGCCCTGCTCGCCCTCGGCTGCTATATCGTCGCCGGGCTCACTCTCGGTCTGGCGACGCCGTGGAAACGGATCGTCCTGCAACGCTATCGCATCGCCCATAGCCGCTTCGGCGACCGGCGGTTCGAATTTTCCGCCTCGTCGCTTCGCCTGTTCGCCGCGTGGTTGATCCCCTATTGCATAACGTTTTTTTCCCTCATCGCTTTTTCTGCCGCCAATGCCGACGTGTTTACCGATTTCGCCAAAGCGGTCGAGGCCGGGGCGCCGGAAGAGGTCTTGCGCTTGCATCTCGATCTGGCGCTGACCAAGCTGAGATTTTACTGGCTCTTGGCGCTCGGGCTGGTCGGCGCGGCGATCACTTATGGCTGGTATCGGGTTTTCGAGCTGCGTTATTTCGCGCGCTGCACCCGCCTTGGCGACACCGCCTTCCGCTCGACGATCAATGGCGGCGCGATCAGCGCCATCATCGTGGGTTTTGTGTTCATTCTCGTCGTGCTGCTGGTTGTCGCGGTATTGGGAAGTAACGTTATTTCGTTCCTGTTCGCCCTGTTGTTCCCGGCTGGCGGGGTGAGCGATTTGGTTATCGCCGTATATTTCGTCGTTTTCATGTGGGTGGCTTATTACGCGACAAGTTACATATGGCTCAAGCGGGAGCTGGCGCAGCATTTCTGGAACAACCTGCATATCGCCAATCTTGCCGCGGTCGAGTCCGTCGTGCAGTCTGCCGCCCAGCAGCCGAAATTCGGCGAAGGGCTGGCCGACAGTTACGATGTCGGCGCGGTATAGGCGGCGATGCGCACGACGGCCCGATACAGCGACGGCCGCACCGCCGGCGCCCGGCCGGCCGAGCTGCATCTGGCCGACGGTCTTTTACGCATCTGCGACGCCGGCGGCGCGGAGATCGCCGCCTGGCCGGTCGCCGGCATCCGCCTGATCGGCGAGATCGATGCGGAAAGCGGCGCCATCCTGCGCCGCGACGGCGAATATGACGAACGCCTGCTTGTCCGCGATGCAGCTTTCGTCGCCGCGCTGCAAGCGACCCAGCCGCAGCTGCGGCGCGATCCCTACGGCGAATGGCGGCTGGTGCGGGTGGCGGCCGTCTGGTTGGCCGTCGCGACGATCGGCATCGTCGCCCTGTTCACCATCGCCGTGCCGGCCCTTGCCCGCCAGCTCGCCCATGCCATGCCCGCGCGCATCGAAATCCGCATCGGCGACCGGATCGCCCCCGCGGCGGCCCGGTTGTTTGCGCCTGCCCGAGGGCTGGCAGAATGCCGGGCGCCGGCGGGCCGGGAGGCTCTCGACGCGATGGTGGCGCGGCTGGCCTCGCACGCCAATCTTCACGTGCCGCTGCGGGTTCGGGTCATCGATTCGCCGATGCCCAACGCCTTCGCCCTGCCCGGCGGGCATGTCTTCATCCTGCGCGGCCTGTTCGACTTAGCGCAAGGCCCGGACGAGGTCGCCGGCGTCCTCGCGCACGAGATCGCCCATATCGAGCTGCGCCACCCCGCCGAGGTCGCGATCAAGCGCGCGACCGGGGCGTTTCTTGTCGGCCTGCTGTTCGGCGACGTGCTCGGCCTGTCGGTTCTCGGCGTCGTCGCCGATACGCTGATCAGCGCCGCCTATACCCGCCCCGCCGAGGCGGATGCCGACCGGCGCGGCGTCGAAATCCTCAGCGCCGCCGGCGTGTCGGCGGCCCCGTTCGCCGCGTTCTTCGAACGATTGGCGGCCAAAGACGCGGGAATGCCGGATATCCTTGCCTATCTGTCGAGCCACCCGCCATCGCCCGAGCGGGCACAGCGGGCCCGCGACGGCGCACATGACGGAGTTCCGATTCTCGACGATGGGGCCTGGCAGGCGTTAAAGACGATCTGTCGCTAGGGCGCATCGCCTGCCTGTGTCAGGCGATCGCCACCCGGCAGGCGCGTTCAGGCGGCAGAACGATCCGGATGGTCGTCCCTTCGCCGGGCGTGCTGTCGATCGTCAGCAGGCCGCCGTGAAGTTCGGCGAATGATTTGGCCAGCGGCAGGCCAAGCCCCGTTCCCTGATATTGGCGGGTAAAGACGTTGGCGACCTGGCCGAATGGCGTCAGCGCCGTTTCCATATCCTCTGGCGCGATGCCTATACCGGTGTCGCGCACCTCGAAAAACGGCGCACCATTGCGATCGCAGCCGGCCGCGATCGCAACCCTACCCCCGGCGGGGGTGAATTTGAATGCATTGGACAGGAGGTTGATGAGGATCTGGCGGAGCATCCGCTCGTCCGCCCACAGCGCAGGCAGGCCGCGCCGTTCCTCGACCGCGAAACCGAGGCGCTTAATCCCCGCTTCCAGCCGGAACGGCGATGCGACCTCCCTGACCAGCGCCGCCGCATCGACCGTGCTTTCATGCATCTCAATCTTGCCGGCTTCGACCTTCGACAGATCGAGGATGTCGTTGATGATGGCCAGAAGATGGGAACCGCTTTCACGAATTAGCCGCGCATATTCGGTATATTTCGTTGACCCGAGCGATCCGAATATCTGGTTCTCAAGCAATTGAGCGAAACCGATGACCGCATTAAGCGGCGTGCGCAATTCATGGCTCATAT
>JACQAF010000223.1 GCA_016195145.1 Rhodospirillales bacterium | reverse complement strand
CGCGCCCGCCCCGAGACCCCGACCTTGCCGATTTTCCTATCGGGGCCGTATGGTTGGCGGCGACGAACGGGCGGCCCGCCGGACCGAGGAGATTGGCGCTATGGCGATGCAGCGACGTATATGGATCGTGATTCTCTGCGGCGGGCTGATCCTGACCCTGGCGACCGGGTTGCGCGCCACGTTCGGCCTGCTTCTCAAGCCGGTCAGTTTCGACCTATCGATCGGGCGCGAGTCCTTCGCCTTCGGCATCGCGCTCCAGAACCTGCTCTGGGGCCTGACGACGCCGTTCCTGGGCGCGATCGCCGACCGCTACGGTTCGGCCCGTGTCGCCGCCGCCGGCGGGGCGGTCTATGCCGTCGGTCTTCTCGCCATGTCGCAGGCGACGAGCGGCGCCAACCTGATCTTCGGCAACGTGCTGGTCGGCATCGGGCTCGGCGGCGCGGGATTCTCGGTTGTGTTGGGCGCGGTTGGGCGTTTTGCGCCACCGGAAAAACGCAGCATGGCGCTCGGCCTGTGCGCCGCCGGGGGCTCGTTCGGCCAGTTCGCCGTGGTTCCCTACGGGCATGTGCTGATCGACGCTATCGGCTGGTCGCCGGCGCTGCTGGTGCTGGCCGCGACCGCGCTGATCATGGTGCCGCTATCGGCCGGCATCGCCGGCGACACGTCGCGAAGCCGCGCCGGACACGCCCAGACCATCGGCGCGGCCCTCGGCGAAGCCTTTCGTCACCGCGGCTTCTGGCTATTGACCACCGGATTTTTCGTCTGCGGCTTTCAGGTGGTGTTCGTCGCCACCCATCTGCCGGCCTTTCTCGCCGACAAGGGATTGCCCGACTGGCTCGGCGCCTGGGCGCTCGCCCTGGTCGGGCTGTTCAATATCATCGGCACCTATGGCTGCGGCATGCTTGGCGCGCGTTATCAGAAAAAGAACGTGCTGAGCGCGCTCTATCTGGCGCGGGCCGGCGTGTTCCTACTGTTCATTGCCATGCCGCTGTCGGAAACCTCAGTGCTGATCTTCGCCGCCGCCCTCGGCCTGCTGTGGCTCGGCACGGTGCCGCTGACCAGCGGTCTGGTCGTGCATATTTTCGGCCCGGCCTATATGTCGATGCTGTACGGCGTCGTTTTCCTCAGCCACCAGGCCGGCAGCTCCATGGGCGCCTGGCTCGGCGGCTACGCCTATGACCTGACCGGTTCTTACGATGCGATGTGGTGGCTGAGCGTCGCCCTCGGCCTTATCGCCGCGGCGCTCCATCTCCCGATCGCCGAACGGCCAGTGCCCCGGCTTGCGACCGCCGGCGGCGTGGCCTAGGCTGGCGGCGATGAACCCGACCGCCGCCCTGCCCCGCCTTGCCCCGCGCCTTGCCGTCCTCGGCGGTCTGGCCGCCGTGCTATTCGGCGCGGGCTATCTGTGGTTCGCGCGCGGGGCGGCGATCCTGCTTGATTCGAGCTGGGTCGGCTGTCTTTAGGCCCGGCATAACAACACGCGCAACGAAAAGGGCGGGTCAACGACCCGCCCTTCGCATATTCGGCCCTTGGCGCCGTCGTCAGTGGGCGTTGCGCCAGACCTTGCGCTTCACCGCGTAGAGGAGCGCGGTCAGCACCAGCAGGAACAGGAGCACCTTCACGCCGAGGCGTTTGCGCGCCTCAAGCTCGGGCTCGGCCGACCAGGCGAGAAAGGTGACGACGTCATGCGACATCTGTTCGACCGTCGCCTTGGTGCCGTCGGTATAGGCCACCTGTTCGGGATTGAGCGGCTGGCCCATGGCGATCTGGTTGCCGGGGAAGAACTTGTTATAGTTCATCCCCTCCATCAGCTTGGCTGCGGCCGGCGGTTCGCCATAGCCGGTGAGCAGCGCATAGACGTAATTGGCCCCGTCCTTGCGCGCCTTGGTCATCAGCGACAGATCCGGCGGATAGGCGCTGTTATTGGCCGCGCGCGCGGCCTTTTCGTTGGGGAACGGCGCCACGAAGCGGTCGGCCGGCTTGGCCGGACGCTGGAACATCTGGCCTTCGTCATTGGGGCCGTCGGTCACCTCGTAGCCGGCCGCAAGCGCTTTCACCTCGTCCTCGCTGAAGCCGAGATCCTGGAGGTTGCGGAAGCGGATCTGGCTTAGCGAATGGCAGGCCGAGCAGACTTCCTTATAGACCTGATAACCGCGCTGCGCGGCCGCCCGGTCGAAGGTGCCGAAGACGCCCGAGAAGGACCACGACTGCGACGGCGGCGCGGCCGCCTCGGCGGCGAAAGCGGCGGTCGAGGCGACGAGGGTCGCGGAAGCGACGAGCGCGAAGACAAGCTTCCGCATTAGGCTTTCTCCATCGGCTTGGCGGCGGCGACGGACCCGCCGCCCTTGAGCACCGGTTCGCTGATGCTGGTCGGCAACGGCAACGGTCGCTCGAACCAGCCGAGCAGCGGCAGGATGATCAGGAAGTGGAGGAAATACCATGCCGTGGCGAGCCGGCCGATGAGGAGGAAATATCCCTCCGGCGGATTGGCCCCGATCCAGCCCAGCACTACGCAGTCGATAAGGAAGAGCCAGAAGAAGATGCGGTAGATGGGCCGGAAGCGCGCGCTGCGCACCCGGCTGGTGTCGAGCCATGGCAGGATGAACAGGATGAAGATCGAGCCGAACATCGCCAGCACGCCGATCAGCTTGCTCGGGATCGAGCGCAGGATGGCGTAGAACGGCAACAGGTACCATTCGGGCACGATATGCGGCGGCGTCTGCAGCGGGTTGGCCGGAATGTAGTTATCCGGCTCGCCCAACATGTTGGGCGCGAAGAACACGATCGCGGCGAAGACGAGGAAGAACACGCCGAGACCGAACAGATCCTTCACCGTGTAATACGGATGGAAGGGGATCTTGTCCTGCGGGCCCTTGGTGTCGATGCCGACCGGATTGCCCGAGCCGTGCGTATGCAACGCCACCAGATGCAGCACCACCACGCCGACAATGACGAACGGCAGGAGATAGTGCAGCGAGAAGAAGCGGTTGAGCGTCGGGTTGTCGACCGAGAAACCGCCCCACAGCCAAGTGACGATCGGATCGCCGATCAGGGGGAAAGCCGAGAACAGATTGGTGATGACGGTCGCGCCCCAGTAGCTCATCTGGCCCCAGGGGAGCACGTAGCCGAGGAAGGCGGTGGCCATCATCAGCAGCAGGATGATGATGCCGAGCCACCACAACACCTCGCGCGGCGCCTTGTACGAACCGTAATAGAGGCCGCGGAAGATATGGATATAGACGGCGATGAAGAACATCGACCCGCCGTTCATGTGGATGTAGCGGATCAGCCAGCCCGAATTGACGTCGCGCATGATCCGCTCGACCGAATTGAAGGCGAAGTCGACATGCGGCGTGTAGTGCATGGCCAGCACAATGCCGCTGACGATCATCACCACCAGCATGATTCCGGCGAGCGAGCCGAAATTCCACCAGTAATTGAGGTTCTTGGGGGTCGGATATTCATGCAGCTCGTGGTGCATGAAGGTGAAAATCGGCAGCCGATAGTCGATCCACTTGACCATCGGGTTGTTCATGAATGCCGGCTTCGGAGCGGAAGTGTTCGCCATGGGTGGGGGCCTCAACCGATGCGGACTTTGTTGTCGTCGAGGAAGGCGTATTCGGGAATAGGCAAATTCTTCGGCGCCGGTCCCTTGCGGATGCGGCCCGAGGTGTCGTAATGCGAGCCGTGGCAGGGGCAGAACCAGCCGCCGAAATCGCCGCGCGGATCGGTCGCCTTCTGGCCGAGCGGCACGCAGCCAAGATGGGTGCACACGCCGACCATGATCAGCCATTCCGGTTTCTTGACCCGCGCCTTGTCGGTCTGCGGGTCGGGCAGATCGGCGGTGTTGTCGGCCTGGGCCCTGGCGATCTGTTCGGGCGTGCGGCGGTCGATAAACACCGGCTTGCCGCGCCATGCCACGGTGATGCGCTGGCCGAGCTGCATCGGCGTCAGATCGACCTCGACCGAAGAAAGGGCAAGCACGTCGGCCGAGGGATTCATCGAGTTGATGAACGGCCACAGCGCAAGCGCCGTACCGACCGCGCCGAACGCGCCGGCGGCGATATAAAGGAAATCGCGGCGGGTGCCTTCCGCCCCGTGACCTCCGCCCGCGGCGTGCGTCACTGCCGACTGCGCCATTGCTGACTGTGCTGGATTGGCCATGTTGTTACCCTTCGATACCCTATCGACCACCTTGGCGGCCCCGACGACCCGATCCGGGACCGCCCGAACGGGGACGGCACGAAACGGAACGGATCGTTTGCATCGCCGCAGCGCTGCGCGCCATGCGACAACCTGCCGCAGCTCCACGAAAGCCGTATGTCGCGCGCAGGCCGGATGACCGCGCACTGCGGCACGGGTATAATTCAATTTAAACGCGCTTGCAAAGTTTTATGCCCGGCAGCGTCCCCTGCAATCCCACCCCGAACCGGCCGGTTTTCTTCCCCATGCGACTCGCTCTTTTCGAACCCGACATCCCCCAGAACACCGGCGCGATGCTGCGCCTCGCCGCCTGTCTTGGCGTTGGCGTCGATCTGATCGAGCCATGCGGCTTCGTCTGGTCCGACCGGCGGCTGCGCCGCGCCGGGATGGATTATCTCGCCGGGGTCGAGCTTGCCCGCCATGCGTCGTGGCCGGCCTATCGCGAGGCCCAGGCCGGCCGGGGGCGGCTTGTCCTGCTGACCACGGCCGGCGATACGCCCTATGCCGATTTCGCCTTCCGCGCCGACGATACGCTGATGGTCGGGCGCGAGAGCGCCGGCGTGCCGGCGGCGGTTCATGCCGCGGCCGATGCCCGCCTCGTCATCCCGATGGTCGCCGGCCGGCGTTCGCTCAATGTCGCGCTGGCCGCCGCCATCGTCCTCGGCGAGGCGCTGCGCCAGACCGGCCGGCTGCCGCAAACCCTGCCGCTTTCCGCCGCGTCATGACCGCGCATCTCGCCAACACGCGCAAGGCCGAGGCCAAGGCCTGGTTCGAGACGCTGCGCGACCGCATCTGCGCCGCCTTCGAGGCGATCGAGGACGACACGCGCGGCCCCAATGCCGGCCTGCCCGCGGGCCGCTTCGAACGCAAGGCCTGGCGACGCCCCGGCGCGGATGGCGGCGATGGGGGCGGGGGCGCGATGGCGATCATGCGCGGCCGGGTGTTCGAGAAGGTCGGCGTCAACGTCTCGACCGTCTATGGCGAGTTCAGCCCCGAGTTCCGCGGCCAGGTCCCCGGCACGGCCGACGACCCGCGTTTCTGGGCGAGCGGCATCTCGCTCGTCGCCCATCTGCGCTCGCCGCTGGTGCCGGCGGTGCACATGAACACGCGCCACATCGTCACCGCCAAGACCTGGTTCGGCGGCGGCGCGGACCTGACGCCGATGTATCCCGACGCGGCCGACACCGCCGCCTTTCACGCCGCGCTGAAGCGCGCCTGCGACGCGCACGATCCCGCCTATTACCCGCGCTTCAGGCAATGGTGCGACGAATATTTCTTCCTCAAGCACCGCAACGAGCCGCGCGGCGTCGGCGGTATTTTCTACGACAATCTCGACGGCGGCGACTGGGCGAAGGATTTCGCCTTCACCCGCGATGTCGGCCTCGCCTTTCTCGACGTTTATCCGGCGCTGGTGCGCCGGCACATGGACCGCGAATGGACGCCCGCGCAGCGCCAGCACCAGCTCGTCCGCCGCGGCCGTTATGTCGAGTTCAACCTGCTCTACGATCGCGGCACCAAGTTCGGGCTGATGACCGGCGGCAATGTCGAGGCGATCCTGATGTCGCTGCCGCCCGAGGTGACGTGGCCGTAGCGGCCGCCTAGGAAGGGCCGCCTAACCAAGCGCGCCAGGCCGCATCGTCGCCGGCGACATAGATAAGCAAAACGGTCATTCGCCGCCCGCGAGCGCGCGCAGCCAGGCGAGGCACGCGGCGCGGTCGGGGCGGAAATCGTTCTCCGCCCACCAGCCCTCAACCGCCGCGACCAGCCGGCCGACGCGCGGACCCGCCGGCACGCCGAGGGCGAGCGCGTCGCGCCCTTTGATCGGGAAGACCGGCGGCACCCACGCCGCCGCCATGGCGATGAGGGCGCGGAAGGCGTCGGCGTCCGCCGGGGCGAGATCGCCGCCCGCCGCGCGCCCCGCCCAGGCGAGAAACGCCAGATCGCGAAAGATATCGGCGCCCAGGCGATGCAGCGCCCGTCGTCGCGCCCGCGTATCGAGGCCGGGGTAAACCGCCGCCGCCGGCACGGCAAGCTGCATGAGCCGGTCGCGGTCGGCGTTGGACAGGCGCAAGCGCCCGGCGAGAGCCGCCGCCATGCCGGCGTCGCGCGGCAGCAGCGCCGCCAGGCGGCGCAACGCATCGGGCCGGCCGCCCTCGCGGTCGATTCCAGCGAGCGCGGCGAGGCGCGCGATGTTGGTCGCCTCGGGCAGCGCGTGGCGCAGCACGCCGTCCGCCGCCATCAGGCGCAGCGCCGCCGCCGGATCGGGCGCGAGGACAAGCTTGAACATCTCGCCCGCCACCCGTTCGCCCGACAGGCCGGGAACGAGATGCGCGAGCTTGCGCGCCGCCGCCAGCGCCGCCGCGTCGGGCGCGCCTCGGCCGTACCACGCCTGGAAACGGAAGAAGCGCAGCAGACGCAGCACATCCTCGCGGATGCGCGTTTCAGCATCGCCGACGAAGCGGATGCGGCCGGCGGCGAGATCGTCCCGCCCGTTGAACGGATCGTGCAACGCGCCGTCGGGATCGGCCGAGATGGCGTTGACGGTGAAGTCGCGGCGCGCCGCGTCGGCCGTCCAGTCGTCGGTGAAGGCGACGCGGGCGCGCCGGCCGAACGTCTCCACGTCGTGGCGCAGGGTCGTGATCTCGAAATGCTTGCCGTTGACGACGGCGGTCACCGTGCCGTGAGCGATGCCGGTCGGGATGGCGCGAATGCCGGCCGTCTCCAGCCGGCGCATCACGGTTTCCGGCGGATCGGGCGTGGCGAGATCGATATCCTTGATCGGCCGGCCGAGGATTGCGTCGCGCACGCAGCCGCCGACGAAACGCACCCGCCCGCCATCGGCGGCGAGCGCCGCAACCACGGCGCGCGTCTCCGGCGCTTCCATCCAGCGCCCATCGGCCAGGCGGTCGCCGGTATCGGCCGGGGGAACCATCGCCTATCGCCGCGGCGCGGCCGGCTCGACGTGGCCGGGAACGATCTCGCCGTCCTTGAGCTGCGGCGGCACGTAACGGCCCTCGGTCATATCGCCGCCGAATACCGCGATAGCGACCGCAATCAGCCCGGCGAACACCAGCCCGAGTGCCGCCAGCCACACCCACGGCGTATCCTGCCAGCGCGGCTTTTCCCCCGCGCCGCCGCGCTCGATGCGCCGGCGCTCGGCGGCAAGCCACAGAAGATAGATCGCCGTCGGCAATACGATCGGCAGTACGAACTGGAACAGAATGCGGCCCATTAGCGCGTCATCGCCGCAACGGCCCCCTCAGCACTTCGTAAAGATTCACCAGCATGCCGGCGGTCGCCCCCCAGATGAACCGCGCGCCATAGGGCATGGCCCAGAAATACCGTGCGATGCCGCATTCGGCGCGGCTATGGCGCTGATGATTGGCGGGATCGAGGATGAAAGACAACGGCACCTCGAACGCTTCCGCCACCTCGAAGCTGTCGAGCTGCAGGTCGAAAGGCGGTGCGACGAGGCCGACGAGGGGCACGATCTCGAATCCGGTGCGTGTCTGGTAGGTGTCGAGCCGGCCGACGATCTCCACCTGGCCGGGCGGCAGGCCGATTTCCTCCGCCGCCTCGCGCAGCGCCGCGGCGGCCGGATCGGCATCGTCCCTTTCGATCTGGCCGCCGGGAAAGCTGATCTGCCCGGCATGGGCGGCGAGATGGGCCGTGCGCTGGGTCAGCAGCACGGTCAGCCCCTCGGCGCGCGCGACCAGCGGCACCAGCACGGCGGCCGGCGTTAGCGGCGGCATCGGTTCGAGGCCGGGGTTAAGATCGTGGTCGCCGCGCACCCGGTCGGCGACGCGCAGGCCGGCGCGGCGCAGCCCGATATCGCCCGCCGCGGCTTCGAGCCGGCGGCGCACCTCGTCGGGGCCGAGAAGATCGAGGCCGGCGTCGCTCATCGCCCGCCATCCAACGGAAAGAACGCGCCCGCGCTCCACACCCCGAAGCGGGCGGCCCCGTCGACCCGTTCTTCGACCCCCAAATCGACAAGTTGATAAAACACCGCCCGCACGATTAGCGCCTCCAATCCCTCATCCACATATACATAAGGCGACGGCTCGCCGGTATCCGGGTGTATTACGACCCGTATCGGGCGGCCGGGGCCGGCCACGGTTTCGTGATCGAGATTGGTGCGGAATGTCAGGGTTTGTACCGGTCCGGTTCCGGCGACGGTCAGCTCGACGGCGGTAAACGGGGCGTCATCCACCTGAATCCGGCCGCGTTCGGCCGGGGTTACGAGCCAGTAATCGCCATTCGGCATACGCCGCAGGACGCTGGCGAAAAGTTTGACCAGCGGTTTGCGGCCGATTGGCGAGCCGTGATAAAACCATGTACCGTCACGTGCGATGCGTATGGCAAGATCCCCGCAGACGGGACCGCCATCGGATCGCACGCCGGCAGAATGACTGTCACCGCCAACGGGGTCCGGGCGGTCGGCAAGTCCGGCGGAAGCGGACGGATTACCGCGTATCGCCGTCATTGAAGCTGTTCAGCCGAGAGAGGCCGCATTGAACGCTCCCGAGCCGAAATTCGTTCCCCGCCCCGACCCCCGAACCGAAGCCGAGCCTGCCGCCGTCGTCGCCGAGATCGAAGCGTTAGGCGACCGCCTACGCCAGGTCCGCGAACGGATCGGCCGGGTGATATTC
The DNA here is from genome assembly GCA_016195145.1 of Rhodospirillales bacterium. Classification (GTDB taxonomy): domain Bacteria; phylum Pseudomonadota; class Alphaproteobacteria; order CACIAM-22H2; family CACIAM-22H2; genus JACQAF01. The sequence goes on along the minus strand of JACQAF010000223.1, from coordinate 3,178 downwards.
GGCCAAATTCAAGTCATCGATCATTCTCTTATCACGCTGCTGGGTGGCGGTCACGCGCTGCTGATCGGCGTGCCCGGCCTCGCCAAGACGCGGCTGGTCGACACGCTCGGCACCGTGCTCGGGCTCGAAGCCAAGCGCGTGCAGTGCACGCCCGACCTGATGCCGGCCGATATTCTCGGCGCCGAGGTGCTCGAGGAAAGCGAAACCGGCCGGCGCTCGTTCCGCTTCATCGCCGGGCCGGTGTTCTCCCAGCTCCTCATGGCCGACGAGATCAACCGCGCCAGTCCGCGCACCCAGTCGGCGCTGCTCCAGGCGATGCAGGAACGCCGGGTTTCGGTCGCCGGCGTCTACCACGCCCTGCCGCAGCCCTTCCACGTGCTGGCGACGCAGAACCCCCTCGAACAGGAAGGCACCTACCCCCTGCCCGAGGCGCAGCTCGACCGCTTCCTGATGCAGATCGACGTTACCTATCCCGACGCCGACGCCGAGCGCCAGATGCTGCTCGCCACCACCGGCATCGCCGACGAAAAGCCGACCCAGGCGATGAGCGCCGATCAGCTCGTCGCGGCGCAGGCCCTGATCCGCCGCATCCCGGTCGGCGACAGCGTGGTCGAGGCGATCCTGCGTCTGGTCCGCGCCGGCCGGCCGGAAACGACTGACATTCCCGAGGCCCGCAAGCATGTCGCCTGGGGTCCCGGCCCGCGCGCCAGCCAGGCGCTGATGCTCGCCACGCGCGCCCGCGCCCTGCTCGACGGGCGTCTCGCACCGTCGATCGACGACGTTTTGGCGCTTGCCCATCCGGTGCTGCGCCACCGCATGGCGCTCAACTTCGCGGCCCGCGCCGATGGCGTCACCGTCGACGAGGTGATCGACCGCCTTTGCGCCCCGCTCGCCTGACCGGCATGCGGCCGGAGCGCGGCGTCGCGACAGCCATGCCCGATCCCCGCATCGCCCAGCAACGCGCCGAACAGCTGGCGAGCCGCCTGCCGCCGCTTCTCGTCGCGGCCGAGCGCGTCGCCTCGACCGTTGCCCAGGGCGTGCATGGCCGGCGCAAGGTCGGTCAGGGCGAAACCTTCTGGCAGTTCCGCCGCTACGAACCCGGCGATTCGATCACCCGCATCGACTGGCGCCAGACGGCGAAATCCGACCGCGTGTTCGTGCGCGAGACCGAGTGGGAGGCGGCGCAGTCGGTGTGGCTGTGGCGCGACGCCTCGGCCTCGATGCGCTGGCGGTCGGCCGACTCGTTGCCTGAAAAGGTCGAGCGCGCCAACCTGCTCGTCACCGCGCTCGCCTCGTTGCTGATTCGCGGCGGCGAATACATCGCGACGTTCGGCGAAAGCGCGCCGCCGGCGACCGGCCGCGCCGCCCTCAACCGGCTCGCCGAACTGATCGGCCGCACGCCCGACCACGCCACGGCCCCCGCCCCCAGCCTGCCGCCGCCGGCGCGCCTGCCGCGCCACGCCGCGGTCGTGCTGGTCGGCGATTTCCTGTCGCCGCTCGCCGACATCGACGCGGCCGTGCGCCGCATCGCCGGGCGGGCGATCAAGGGCCATATCGTGCAGGTGCTCGACCCGGCCGAACAATCGCTGCCCTTCGCCGGCCGCACGCGGTTCGAGGGGATGGAGAGCGAGGGCGAGATGCTGGTCCCGCGCGTCGAGAGCGTGCGCGCCGATTATCAGAGCGCGCTCGCCGATCACGTGCGCGGCCTGGCCGATATCGCGCGCGCGGTCGGCTGGACGTTCATGAGCCACCACACCGACCGGCCGCCCGAAACAGCGCTGCTGGCGCTGTGGCTGGCGCTGGCCGAAGCGGCGAAGGACTAGACCGATGGCCGCCTTCGGCGCGCTTGCCTTCCTCACCCCCTGGTGGCTTGCCGCCCTCGCCGCATTGCCGATCCTTTATTGGCTGTTGCGCGTCACGCCGCCGGCCCCGCGCCGCGCCCGCTTTCCCGCGATCCGGCTGCTGTTCGGACTCACGCCCAAGGAAGAAACGCCGGCCAAGACGCCGCTCTGGTTGCTGTTGCTGCGCCTGCTGGTCGCGACGCTGGTCATCCTCGCGCTCGCCCATCCGTTGCTCAATCCCGCCGCCCGTCTCGACGGCCAGGGGCCGGTGATCGCGGTCGTCGACGACGGCTGGACGGCCGGGCGCAACTGGGCGGCGCGCAAGACCACGCTCGAAGACCTCGTCGACCGGGCCGAACGGGCGGGCCGCCCGGTCATGCTGCTGACCACCGCGCCGTCGCTGACCGGCGAGCCGCCGCGCCTGAGCCGCCTGATGCCGGCGGCCGAGGCGCGCAGCGCCGCAGCGGCGATCGAGCCCAAGCCATGGCCGGTCGACCGGCCGGCCGCCCTCGCCGCACTCGACAATCTGCCCTATACCGGCGAAGCCAGCGTCGTGTATCTGAGCGACGGGCTCGACGACGACCGGCTCACGCCGTTTCTCGAGCGCCTGCAACGGCTGGGCGCGGTCGAACTGCTGAGCGACGAACCCGGCCGATTGCCGCGCCTGTTGTCGCCGCCGGCGGCGGCGGCGAGCGAGCTGTCGATTTCGGCATCGCGCATGGAAACCGGATTCCCCGACCAGGCGGTCTTGCGCGCCAGCGGCGATGACGGCCGGCTGATCGCGCGCGAGGATCTGCGCTGGGCCGAGGCCGACAGGGATGCGCGCGTGCAGATCGCCCTGCCGATCGAGCTGCGCAACCGCATTGCGCGCATCGAGATCGAGGGCGAGGCCTCGGCCGGCGCGGTGGTTCTGCTCGACGAGCGCTGGCGTCGCCGGCCGGTCGGGCTCGTCTCGGGCGGTCCGCTCGAACGCCAGCAACCCCTGCTCGCCGATACCTATTATCTCGAACGCGCGCTGACGCCGTTCAGCGAGGTGCGCAATGGAACCATCGCCGAGCTGCTGCAACGGCAGATCGCGGTCCTCGTTCTCGCCGATGTCGGGCGGCTGGCGGCCGAGGACCGCAACGCGCTCGATGCCTGGGTGCGCAAGGGCGGCATGGTCATCCGCTTTGCCGGACCGCGCATGGCCAATGTCGGCGACGATTTCGTGCCGGCCCCGCTGCGCGGCGGCGGACGGATTTTCGGCGGCGCAATGAGCTGGGCTCAGCCGGTGGCGCTCGCCCCGTTCGAGCCGGCCGGTCCGTTCGACGGCCTTGCCATTCCCCCCGACGTGCGCG
>JACQAF010000226.1 GCA_016195145.1 Rhodospirillales bacterium | reverse complement strand
CCCGTACCGGATCGTCCAGGTCGCCCCCGGATCGCATGTCGTCCTCGAGACGAACCCGACCTGGTACGGACCCAAGCCGCATTTCAAGCGCATCGTCGTGCGCGTGATCGAGAACACGGCCGCCCTTGAGGCGAACCTGCTGTCCGGCGGCATCGACTACATCGCCGGCGAGCTCGGCCTGTCGCTCGACCAGGCGCTTGCCTTCGAGAAGCGCCATGGCGCGCGCTTCGACATCGCCTACAAGGCGGGGCTGATCTACGAGCATATCGACCTCAACCTCGACAATCCGGCCCTCCAGGACAAGCGGGTGCGCCAGGCGCTGCTCTACGCCCTCGACCGCGAGGCGATCAGCCGCCAGCTTTTCGAGAGCAAACAGCCGGTCGCCCAGTCTTCGGTCAGTCCGCTCGACCGGATCGCCTTCGCCGATCTGCGGCGCTACGCCTACGATCCGGCGCGCGCAGCGGCGCTGCTCGACGCAGCCGGATGGAACGAGATGAAAGGCGGATTCCGTCACAACGCCGCCGGCCAGCGCCTCGCCCTCGAACTGATGACCACCGCCGGCAACCGCAGCCGCGAGACGGTTCAGCAGGTCCTGCAGAGCCAGTGGCGCAAGCTCGGCATCGACGTGCGGCTGCGCAACGAGCCGGCGCGCGTGTTTTTCGGCGAGACGGTCCGCCGCCGGCAGTTTCCGGCGATGGCCATGTTTGCCTGGTTGTCCGCGCCCGAAAGCGTACCGCGCACCACGCTGCGTTCCGACCAGATACCGACCCCGGAAAACAACTTTGCCGGCCAGAACTACACCGGCTTCAAGAATCCCGAGATGGACAGCCTGATCGACCGCATCGAGGTCGAGCTCGACCGCGATAAGCGCCGCGTCCTGTGGCGGCAGATCCAGGAGATATACATCGAGGAGCTGCCGGTCCTGCCGCTTTATTTCCGGGCCGACGCCTTCATCGTGCCCAAATGGCTCGCCGGCATCGAGCCGACCGGCCACCAGTTTCCGACCACGCTGTGGGTCGAGGCCTGGCGGGCACGGCCGTGAACCGTAGGATACTTGGACGATGATCCGTTATCTCGTCCAGCGTCTGGCCCAGGGTCTGGTGGTGATCGCCCTGATGTCGTTCGTCATTTACGGCCTGATCGGCCTGATGCCGGGCGATCCCATCGACCTGATGATCAGCAGCAATCCGCGCCTCACCTCGGCCGATGCCGAGCGGCTGCGCGCCGTTTACGGCCTCGACCGGCCGCTGGTCGAGCGCTACGGGTCGTGGGCAGCCGCGGCGCTGGGCGGCGATTTCGGCTACAGCCGCGGTTTTTCCCGCCCGGTTCTCGACGTGCTCGGCCCACGGCTCGCCAACACCGCCGCGCTGATGCTGAGCGCGTTCGTGCTCGCGCTGACGATCGGCCTGCCGGCCGGAATCGTCGCTGCGGCCCGCCCCGGCGGCGGCGTCGACACAACGATCAACTTCCTGTGCTTCGTCGCCGTGTCGGTGCCCACGTTCTGGCTCGCCCTGCTGATGATCATGCTGTTTTCGGTGACCCTCGGCTGGCTGCCGGCCAGCGGCATCTCGACGCCGGGGGCGGAGGGGCTCCTCGACACCCTGACGCACCTCATTTTGCCCGTGGCGACGCTGGCCATCGTCGAGGCCGGCGCTTATGCCCGCTATATGCGCGCGGCAATGATCGAAGCGCTGCGCCAGGACTGGGTCCGCACCGCCCGCGCCAAGGGGGCGAGCGGGCTGCGCGTCGTCGTCGCCCACGCCCTGCGCAACGCGATGATCCCGGTGGTGACGATCATGGCCTTGAGCCTCGGCGGGCTGTTTTCAGGCGCGCTGATCACCGAGACGATGTTCGCTTATCCCGGCATGGGGAAGCTGATCTTCGATGCGGTGATGGGCAACGACTATAACCTCGCCCTCGTCGCCCTGCTCTTCGCCACGGTTTTGACGCTCGCCGGCAATCTTCTCGCCGATCTCGCCTATGTGGCGCTCGATCTGCGCATCTCGCTCGGCGCGCGCGCCGAGGCGGGTACCGCCCGATGAACGCCTTCCGTCGCCCGCTGCCGCTCGCCGCCCTGATCGTGCTGGCGGCACTTGCCGCGCTCGCCCTTGGCGCGCCGCTGATCGCCGCCGCGCTCGGCCAGGACCCCACCGCCGCCGATCTGCTGCAACGTTATCAGCCGCCTTCGGCCGCGCATCCGCTCGGCACCGACGAAATCGGCCGCGACGTATTGCTGCGCCTGCTCTATGGCGGGCGGATATCGCTGCTTGTCGGGTTGACCGCCGCCTTGATCGCCGCCGTGATCGGCGCCGCGATCGGCGTCGTTGCCGGCTATTTCGGCGGCCGGTTCGACGCGCTGTTGATGCGCGTCACCGATGGCGTGATTGCGCTGCCGATCTTGCCGTTGCTGATTGTGCTGGCGGCGGTCGATCTGTCGAAGCTGGGCCTGCCGGCCGATATCGTGCAATCGGAAACGGTCAGCCTCTACCGCATCGTCGCCATCACCGCGCTGGTCGGCTGGACGACGGTCGCCCGCCTGGTGCGCGGCGCGACGCTGGCGCTGCGTGCGCGCGAGTTCGTGCGCGCGGCGGTGGCGCTCGGCGCGCGACCGCTGCGGGTGATGGTCGTCCACATCCTGCCCAACGCGATGTCGCCGATTGTCGTGGCGACGGCGCTCGCCGTCGGCCAGATCATCCTGTTCGAATCGGTCCTGAGCTTTCTCGGCCTCGGCATCCAGCCGCCCCTGCCGAGCTGGGGCAACATGCTGAGCAACGCCCAGGAGGTGATCTGGGCGGCCCCGATGCTCGCCGTCTATCCCGGCCTCCTGATCCTGTTCACCGTCGCGGCGTGCAACCTGCTCGGCGACGCGTTGCAGGAAGCCTTCGATCCGCGCCGGACCATGAAGCGCTAGCCGTCAGGACGGCAAATGGCGGGCCGGGGCCAGGTCGGCGAGCCGCGCGTCGGTCGCGGCGTAGAGCGGATAACTCGGCTGCGCCCCGTATTCGAGGCAGGCAAGCCCGGCCGCAACGCTTGCCCGATGAAGCGCGATCGCCATGCCCGTTCCGCGATCGAGCGCCGCCGCCATCACGCCGACGAAGGCATCGCCGGCCCCGGTCGTATCGACCGGCCGGACCGGCAGCGCCCCGACCGCCCATGCCTCGCCCCGGCCGACCGCTATTGCCCCTTCGGCCCCGAGGGTCAGAACGACCGTATTGCCCAGCGCCGCCGCCAGCCGCCGGACGAGCGTATCGGGCATCCCGGCGGCAATCCCGTGCGCCGCGGCGAGCCAGGCCGCCTCGATCTCGTTGACCACAACGATTTCGACGCTTTTCAACGCCGCGTCGTCGAGCCGGCTTGCCGGCGCGAGATTGAGAATGATGCGGCTGCCGCGGGCATGCGCTCGACCGATCAGGATCGCGGTTTCGGCCGCCGGCGCCTCCATCTGCACGACGAGGGTCGTGCGCGAGCCGAGCAGCCGGTCGGCGACCTGAACCGCCGCCGCCTCGGCGTTTGCTCCTTGTGCGACCGCGATCTGGTTCCGCCCGGCCGGGTCGACGCACACTGCGGCGCAGCCAGTCGCGGCCGCGCTGCGCATGACTCCGCTCACGTCGACGCCGGCCTCTTCGAGGCCGCCAAGGGCAAGGCCGGCCAGCGTATCGCCGCCAACCCGCCCGATCATGATGGTATGCGCGCCGTCGCGGGCCGCCGCCGTCGCCTGATTCGCGCCCTTGCCGCCCGGCGCCAGACGGCAGCTCGCGCCGAGCACGGTTTCTCCCGGTTGCGGCAACGCGGGCAAGGAAAACACGAGATCGAGATTGATCGACCCGAAAACGACGATCATCCGCACCGCTAATGCGAGAAAAGTACGGGCACCGTCATATGCTGTAACAGATGGCGGGTGGCCCCGCCCAGCACGATCTCGCGCGTCCGCGAATGGCCGTAAGCGCCCATGACGACAAGATCGGCCCCCATATCGGCCGTCCGCGACAGAAGCAGATTGCCGATATCGATATCCTCTGCGTGGGTCGTCGACGCCTCCGCCTTTACCCCATGCCGCGCCAGATGCAGCGCAATGTCGGCCCCGGCATGCCGCCGCGTACCGTGGTCCGCCGGATCGGCGCTGAGCACCCAGACCTGCTGCGCCCGGCGAAGAAGCGGCAAGGCGTCGTTGACCGCGCGCACCGCCTCGCGGCTACCGTTCCAGGCGATCAGAGCCCGCTGGCCGAACTTCGGATACTGGCCGAAACGGGGCACCACCAGCACCGGTCGGCCAGCGCCCATGATCAGGGTCTCGGGCAGGGTCTCGGCCGCCGACTCGGCGACGCTGTCGCCGCCGGCCTGACTGACGATGGCGAGGTCGGCATGGCGTGCCTGGATGAGCGTCGCGCTCTCCAAGTCGCCCCGTGCCTCGCGCCATTCGATCTCGCGGCCGGCTTCGCGCGCCTTTTCACGAAAAATCTTCTCGATCTTTTGTCCCTCTTCGTGCAGCAGCGCCTCCTGCATATCGAGCGCGAGTTTCGGCAAATTGCCGGCGATATAGGCGGGGATATAGGGGATCGAGACGACATATAAGGCCGTCAGATGCGCGTCATGATCGCGCGCCAGATCGAGCGCGACGTCGAGGCGCGCGATCGCCGCAGGCGCCGCATCGGCATAGACGATAAGATTCTTGATAGCCATACGGACCCACTCCCTGGTTAAAAACCACCCGCATTCGGCCGCTAACGCGATACATCAATGTATGAATTAAAGCCCGTTCCGGCCGCCGCCGCCTTGACCCAGATCAAGCTCCGCCGCCGCGCCTAACGGCCGGAAATGTTTCGGCCATTGGCGGCGGCGCGCTTTTGCGCTAGCAAGACGCTGCATAACGTCTTTGGGGCGCAAAACCCCTGGGGGAACGGGAAGCATGGCGGCAACAGGGCCCATCATTCCGGTGATATTGTCGGGTGGCGCGGGGACACGCCTGTGGCCGATGTCGCGCGAACTATACCCCAAGCAACTCCTGCCGCTCGTGTCGGCGCGCAGCCTGCTGCAGGAAACGGTTCACCGGGTCGCCGGCGACGGTTTCGCCGCGCCGCTCGTCATCTGCAACGACGAGCACCGATTCATCATCGCCGAACAGCTCCGCCAGCTCGACATCCGGCCCGAGGCGATCGTCCTCGAACCGGTCGCGCGCAATACGGCGCCGGCCGTCGCCATCGCCGCGACGCTGCTTGCCGCCCGCGACCGCGACGCGATGATGCTCGTGCTGCCCTCCGACCATGTCATCGGCGACAGCGCCGCCTATGCTCGCGCCATCCACACCGCCGCCGCCGCCGCGCGACAGGGACGGCTGGTCGCTTTCGGCATTCGCCCATCCGGCCCCGAAACCGGCTATGGCTATATCCGCAACGGCGCGGCGCTCGACGGCGTCGACGGCGCCTTCGCCATCGACCGCTTCGTCGAAAAACCCGATGCGGCGACCGCCCGCGGCTTTCTTGCCGACGGCGCATGGTCATGGAACAGCGGCATGTTCATGTTCACCGCCGGCCTGTTCCTCGACGAACTCGGCCGGCTGGAGCCGGAAATGGCCGAGGCGGTGCGCGAGGCCGTCGCGCAGAGCGGCCGCGACCTCGATTTCACGCGCCTCGACGAGGCGAGCTTCACGCGCGCGCCGGCCAAATCGATCGATTACGCGGTGATGGAGCGCACTGGAGCGATGTGGGCGCGTGGTCGGCGCTCTGGGACCTCGGCGCCAAGGATCAGGCCGGCAATGTCATGATCGGCGACGTCATCGCCGAGGATACGCGCAATTCCTATTTGCGCAGCGAGCGCACGCTGCTCGCCACCATCGGCCTCGACAACGCGGTCGTGGTGGCGACGGCAGACGTCGTCCTGGTCTCCAGCCGCGACCGGGTGCAGGAGGTAAAAAAGATCGTCGAGCGCCTCAAGGCCAAGGGCCGGCCCGAACCGATCACCCACCCGCTCGTCTACCGGCCGTGGGGCAGCTACCAGACGATCGATCTCGGCCCCCGCTTCCAGGTCAAGCGGATTACCGTCAAACCGGGGGCGAAACTGTCGCTACAGAAGCACGCCCAGCGCGCCGAACACTGGGTGGTGGTCAGCGGCACGGCGCGCGTGACGCGCGACGAGGACATCCTCATCCTGCGCGAGAACATGTCGACCTATATCCCGGTCGGCTGCGTCCATCGCCTGGAGAATCCCGGCCCCGATATGCTCGACCTGATCGAGGTGCAATCGGGCGGCTATCTCGGCGAGGACGATATCGTCCGCATCCGGGACAGCTACGGCCGCAAATAACCGCCGGGCTCAGCGCGGCAGAACTGGCGGCAAGGGCGCCTGCGCCTCGGGCAACCGCCGCTCCTCGACCGCGGGGCAGGCGGCAGTCCCGCCGCCCGGCGCCGGTTTCGTCGCCGGGCGTTCGCGCACGCAACGCTCGTGGGCCCATGGGCAG
>JACQAF010000225.1 GCA_016195145.1 Rhodospirillales bacterium | reverse complement strand
GTGCCGGCGGCCGGCGGGCGAATCGTCGATGGGCCGAGGATCGGCAACACGACGTAATCGCCGTTTGGCACGCCGTAGAGGCATAGCACCTCGGAAAAATGGACGCGCCGGCTTTTGACGCCGCGCTCGCCGGCCGGGTCGCGAACCCCGGCCAGTCCGGTGAATGTGTTAATGACGAAGCGGTTGGCCGCGTTGCCGGCGTTGTCGGTGTCGCCGAGGGCGAGGCTGTAGGCGACCGTCATCGGCTCCATCAGATTGGCGAAGAAATTGGCCACGCCCTGCCTTACCGGCGGCGGCACGTTCTGCTGGTAATAGACGGCGAGCGGATTGAGCACCGTCCGGTAGACGGCGGCGTTCATGCCATGAACAGCACGATTATAGGCCTCGAAACGATCGCCTTCCTCGGCCGCGGCCGGCAGCGACAACGTAAGAACGATCACGAGAAGGGCAGCGGAAAACGCCGTACGCCGCTTGTCCGTCATGCCTGTTACGCCCACCCCCCGCTACGCCGTCTCGCCGAAACCGAACGCCCGGTTCGGTACGAACGGCACTCTGGTGCGCGAACATTAGCAAACCTGGCGGCGGCGGCTATGGAAAAATTGACGCAGAGATCGCCCCCCCCCGCCACAACCGCGTAGCATCAGGGCCGCGCCAGCAGGGTCTGCCGGATGTCTTGCCTCTGCCGGTCGAGCGCCGCCATCTGCGCCGCAATCGCCCGTTTTTCGAACTCGGCCCGTCCATCCCGGATAAGTTCATGCACCGCCGTTTCGAAGCCGGGGCGGTTCAAGTTCTCGTCGAGCCGGCTTAGCGTCAGATCGACGAAGGTAAAGGTGTATTTGACGAGCACGGCGAACAGCGCCGGGCCGGCGATGACCGGCAACGGCGCCCCGATGCCGGCGATTACCGTCACCACCCCCGACGCGGACAGGCCGGCGCTGACGACAACCGTGGCGAACGGCCGGGTGATGCGCACGATCACGTCGTCGATACGCCCGTCGATGCTCATCAGGTCGTTATAGACGGCCGGCGCTAGGCGTATTTCGCCGCTGTCCGCGCATACCGAGGCCGGCAGCATCGGCGCGGTCCGCGGGCTGCCGTTCACCGGGCGCCACGCGCCGTTGGCGGTCGCGGTTTCGGCGGCTGCGGAATTGGCGCCGATAAATTCGCCAAACGCCCGATCGAAACCGGCGCACAGGCGTTGCAGGTCGGCGCGCGTCGCGGCAAAGGCGCGGTTCGCCGCCGCCGCGAGATCGGGGACGGTGGTTTCCGGTTGCAGAAGAACCGCCCGGTATTTCTCCTTGATCTCGGTGACCAGGATTTTTTCGACCACGTCCTCCACCGCGATGGGCTGCTTCTGGGCCACCGAATCCCACACCGATTTCAGCCCGCGCACGAGCAGGATATAGCTCGTCCACCAGTTGAACACCCAGTCGGCATAGTCGGGGACCCTGTCCTCCATCGCGGCGAAGACCGGCGACAATTCGGCGCGCAACCGGCGCTCGGCCGCTGGAACGAGATCGCGGCGGCCGGCTTCCAGCATCTGGAACTGTGCGGCGAGAAACGCATCGTGACGCTTGGCGTCGACCGCCGCCCGATAGAGCGCGCCGTCCTGGCCCCGCCACGTGACGAGGCGCTGGCCGGTGATCAATGCGGCCGGCAACGGCCGTGTCGGCGCGCCGGCCGAATCCCTGGCGCCCGAAAAGCTGACCTCGTCGATCAGCCACGGCACGCCGACCAATGCCGCGAGAAACACGAAGCCAGCGATCATGGCGCTGGTTCGCGCCGTCAGCCGCACGCCAAGGCGGGCGAGATTTCGATTAACCCAGTCAGTCACGTGCGTACCGGCCCCCGAAACGGATCCGGGCACAGCATACAGCAGCGAAACGTCCGGACAATAGCCGGCGTTATGCCGACTGCCGGACGCGGGCGGCCTGAATGCGCTCGATTTCCTCTTTCAGCCGGTAGAACGGGCGATTGTCGAACATGTTCATCATCAGGGCGTTCTCCGCCATCGCATCGCGGAAATGATGGCCGGTGGCCGACGGCCCGCCGGCGTAGGAAAAGCGGATATATTCGTGAAAAATTACCGGACGAATGATCTCGATCGCGGTCAGTTGACCGATCCAGATGGTTTTCTCGACGAAGCCTTCCATCCCGAACATCGAGGCGAAGAAACCGAACACGCCGCCCTTCAGCAGATGAATCTGCTCGCCGACCAGCTCGACCCGGCCACCCATGCCCTCGGCGACCAGCGTCGGCACGACGGCCGGTGGGCGCGCGGCGTCATCCGAACTTGGCGAGTGCGAGGCTGGGAAATCCACGGAACAGTGACCTTCCTGTCCTGTATCGCTTAGAGAACTTCGCGGCCGGCGATATGGCGGCGCTGAAGCTGCCCGGTCAGCCGCTTCTGGAAATGCGACCACGAAACGCCGACCGCCAGCGCCCCGGCCAAGGATATCAGCAGAACATAGTCGCCGACCCAGCGCAAAAGCGAATCCGGCGGCCCGCTATAGGCGATGGCGAAGCTGGCGAGAAACGAATAGACCGCCCCGGTCAGCAGCCCCCGCAGGCCGATCGATGTGTAGCTGATATGCACGAATACGATATACGCGGTCAGCAGCGCGACGCCGGCGGCGATTTTCACCGACAGGAAACCGGGCCCGCCGGCCAACACCCAGTCAACATAGGAATAGCCCGTTGGGTTATAGGTCGCGAATACCAGCAGCAGGCTGTAGAGCAGCCGCACGATAAACGTGATGTAGGTAAACGATGACTCGTATGTCGCCATGTCTTACGTCGCCATATCCGTCGTCAAATTCGTTTTCGTTTCACGACGCCGCAGCCCAAGCGCGCCGTCGTTATTG
>JACQAF010000224.1 GCA_016195145.1 Rhodospirillales bacterium | reverse complement strand
GGGCCGGCAACCGCACCCAGGCCGCGATCTGGGCCCTTAGCACCGGTCTTGCGACCGCCGCCGCCGCATAAGCGAGCGACGGGATCGCTCAAGGGAGGGCGTCCGCCGCGATGGGCGGGCGCCCTTTTCTTTTTCTCGCTCCAGATCTAGATCGACAAATAGCGCGTGCGCGCCGCCGCATCGGCCATCAGCGCCGCCATCGTGCCGCTAAAACGCAGCTGCCCCTTCTCGATCACATAAGCACGGTCGGCGACCAGCCGGGCAAACGCCAGATTTTGCTCGGATAGCAGGACCGTCAAGCCCTCGCGCTTCAGGGCTAGCACGGTGCGCGCCATCTCCTCGACAATCGCCGGCGCCAAGCCCTCGACCGGTTCGTCGAGCAGCACGAGACGCGGGTTGCCCATCAGGGTACGCGCGATGCTCAGCATCTGCTGTTCGCCGCCGCTCATCCGGCCGCCTGGCCGGTCGCGCATCGCGGCAAGATTGGGAAACAATCCGAACAGCCGCTCGACCGTCCAGGTCGGCGCATCGCGGCGCGGCGGCTGACGGCCGACCGCAAGATTCTCCATCACCGTCAGGCCGGCGAAAATCCGCCGGTCCTCGGGCACATAACCGATGCCGATGCGCGCGATCTCGTGCGCCGCGCGGCCGGCGATATCCGCGCCGAGGAACACAACCCGCCCGGTAGCGACCGGCACCAGCCCCATCGCCGCCTTCAGCGTCGTCGTCTTGCCGGCCCCGTTGCGACCAAGCAGAACCACCGCCTCGCCGCGTTCGACGGCAAGGTCGATGCCGGCCAGGATGTGGGCGCGGCCGTAATAGGCGTGAACGGCTTCGAGGCGCAGCATCAGCCCGCCTCCGCCACGGCGTCGGAGCCGAGATAAACCGCCCGCACGCGCGCATCGGTGCGCACCTCGGCCGGCGAACCGTCGGCGATCAGCCGGCCGCGATCGAGAACGAGAATGCGGTCGGCATGGGCGAAAACCGCATCCATGTCATGTTCGGTGAACAGCACCGCCATCTCGCGCGCCCGCGCGAGCCCGGCGACCAGCGACATGAGCGCCATCCGCTCGCCGGGCGCCATGCCGGCGGTCGGCTCATCCATCAGCAGCAGGCGCGGCGAATGGGCGAGCGCCATTGCCAGCTCGACCCGCTTCACGTCGCCATAGGCGAGCACGCCGCATGAACGCTCCGCCTGTTCGGCCATGCCGACCTGGGCCAGCAGATCGAGCGCCTCGTCGCGATAAAGGTCGGCGACGCGCGGCCAGAATGCGGCGAGCCGCCGCCGGTGCGAGAGCAGCACCGTCTGCACGTTCTCAGCCACGGTCATCGAGGCGAATACGCCGGCGATCTGGAACGTCCGGCCGACGCCGAGCCGCCAGATGCGCCGCGTCGGCAGGCCGGTGATGTCGGTTCCCGCCAGATACACCCGCCCGGCATCGAGACGAAGCTGTCCGTCGAGCAGATTGAAACAGGTCGTCTTGCCGGCCCCGTTGGGGCCGATCATCGCCTGCATCTTTCCCGCCGCGACCTCGAAACTGACCCCGGCCAGCGCCTGCACGCCGCCGAACGATTTGGCGAGATCGCGGACCGCCAGCACGCTCATCGCGCGTCCTCCGCCGGCGCGCCGCGTCGCCGGTCCGCCAGCCGGGCGGCGAAGCCGGCGATCCCTTCGGGGAAAGCGAGCACCAGCGCGATGATCGCCACGCCCATCGCCAGCCGCCAGTAATCGGTGAACCGCACGAGCTGCTCGCCCAGCCCCGTATAAACGATCGCCCCGATGACCGGTCCCGATACGCTGTTGACGCCGCCGAGAAGAACCATCAGCAGCCCATCGACCGAGCGTGGTATCGACAAATAGGTTGGAAATACGCTGCCCTTGAAAAAAGCGAACAGGCCACCGGCGAGCCCGGCCGATCCGGCGGCAACGGCGAAGGCGATACGGCGCGTCGCCGCCACGTCGATGCCGATCGCCTCGGCGCGCAAGGGCGCGTCGCGGCCGGCACGCAACGCATAGCCGAACGGCGCCCGGATCGCCCGGCGCAGCAGCAGCACCGCGCTCAGCGATAGCGCAACCGCGAGGTAATAATACGCCGCCGCCGGCGCGGCCCAGGCTGGCGGCCAGACGCCGAGAATGCCGTTATCGCCGCCGGTCAGCTCCGCCCACTGGAACGCCACCGACCAGCAGATTTGGGCGAAGGCAAGGGTCAGCATGGCGAGATACACGCCCGACAGGCGGCCGGAGAACCAGCCGAAGGCCGCGCCGGCAAGACCGGCGACCACAGGGGCGACAAACAGTCCCGCTACCATCGGCGCGGCGAGCCGGCTGGCCACAAGCGCCGCCGCATAGGCCCCGAGACCAAAATAAGCGGCATGGCCGAACGACACCATGCCGCCCGGGCCCATGATGAAATGCAGGCTGGCCGCGAACAGAACCAGAATGGCGATCTCGGTCGCCACCGTCAGCGCATAGTCGCCGAGCGCGAACGGCGCGGCGAGCAGGGCGACGAACCCTATCGCGCCGACCCATCGCGCCGCTGGCGACGACGGACGCAGCACGGCGGCCGGGGACACGACGGAAGCCGGAAGCCCGACGAACGGCCGGCCGAGCAGGCCGTGCGGGCGTACGATCAGCACGACCGCCATGACAAGGAAAATGAGAACCAGCGTAATCTTGGGAAAAACCAGGATGCCGAAAGCGTGCAGCTCGGCGATCAAAAACGCCGCGAGATAGGCGCCGGGCACGCTGCCCAAGCCGCCGACGACCACGACGACGAACGCCTCGACCACGGTCGCGAAACCCATGTTGAGGTTGATCGTCTCGCGCGGCAGCTGCAAGGCCCCGCCGAGCCCGGCGAGAACCGAGCCAAGAAAAAATACGGCGGTGAACAGCCGGCGTTGATCGACGCCGAGCGCCGCCGCCATCTCGCGGTCCTCGGTCGCGGCGCGCACCAGCGTGCCCCAGCGCGTGCGGTAAAACAGCAGCCACAGAAGAACGAGCACCAACGGCCCGATGGCGATCAGCAGCAGCTCGTATTCGGGAAAACGTTGGCCGAATATATCGACCGCCCCGCGCAGGCCCGGGGCGCGCGGGCCCAGGAGATCGGCCGGGCCCCAGATCAGCAGCGCGAGATCTTCGACCACCAGCACGACGCCGAACGTGGCGAGAAGCTGGAACATCTCCGGCGCGCGATAGATGCGTCGCAGGATCGTAACCTCGAGCGCCGCCCCGAGAACGCCGACAGCCAGCGCCGCGCCAATAATTGCCCCCCAGAAGCCGAGCGGCCCGGCCGACAGCCGGGTCGCCAGCGTCCACGCCATATACGCCCCGAGCATGTAGAACGACCCGTGGGCAAAATTGACGATCCGGGTGACGCCGAAAATAATCGACAACCCGGACGCGACGAGGAACAGCGACGATGCGCTGGCGAGTCCATTCAGGAACTGGACGGCGACGAACTCCAAGCGGGGCCCATCCGGTTTGGGACCGACGGATAACGCCCGGCGGCGTCGCGCCGGGCCTCAGCTACAATGTACGACCGCTCAGGTGTCCTGCGGGCGCAATTTCCGCACCTCGCCGTCCGGCGGCAGATAGTTGCGGCCGTCGGCGTAACGCCAGTCGACCATCACGCCGCGGCCGTCGCGCACCGCCGTCTTGCCGACGAAGGCACCGAGCGTCGATTGATGATCGATGGCGCGAAATTCGATCGGACCGAACACCGAGTCGAGCTTCAGGCCGCGCGTCGCGCCGACCAGCTTCTCGGCGTCCGCACCGCCCGCCTTGCCGATCGCCGCGGCGATCGCCCGGAAGGTTTCGTAACCGACCACCGAGCCGAGGCGCGGATAATCCTTGAATTTCGCCCGATAGCTTTCGGCGAAGCGCTTGTGGACCGGCGTGTCGATCTGGTCCCACGGATAGCCGGTGACGATCCATCCCGTCGGCGTTTCGTCCTTCAGCGGGTCGAGATATTCCGGCTCGCCGGTGAGCAGGCTGACCACCGCGCGGCGCTCGAACAGGCCGCGCGTGTTGCCCTGGCGGACGAAGTTGGTCAGGTCGGCGCCGAAGGTGACGTTATAGATCGCCTCGGGATTGGCGGCGGCGATCGCTTGCACGGTGGCGCCGGCGTCGATGCGGCCCAGCGACGGATATTGCTCGACGACGAACTGTACGTCCGGCCGCGCCGCGGTCAGCAGCGTCTTGAACCATTTCACCGCCGACTGGCCGTATTCATAATTAGGGGCGACGACCGCCCAGCGGCGGGCCGGCAACTTCGCCGCCTCTTCGGCCAGCATCGCCGCCTGCATATAGGTCGAGGGCCGCAGGCGAAACGTATAGCGGTTCCCCTGCGCCCAGGTGATGGCATCGCTGAGCGGTTCGGCGGCGAGGAAAAAGGTTTTGTTCTGTCTGGCGAAGTCGCTGACCGCGAGCCCGACATTGGACAGGAACGTGCCGGCGAGCAGCGCCACCTTCTCGTTGTTCACGAGTTCGCCGGCGAGCCGCACGGCGTCTTCGGGCTTGCCGGCGTCGTCGCGGCTGATCACCTCGATCTGCCGGCCGAGCACGCCGCCAGTAGCGTTGACTTCGTCGACCGCTAGGCGCCAGCCATTGCGATAGGGCAGGGTGAAAGCCGGGATCGCCGTATAGCTGTTGATCTCGCCGATCTTGATCGGCCCGCCCTGGGCGCGCGCAACATAGGGCGCGGCGGCGGCAAAAGCGCTGGCAACGGCGGTGCGTACGATAAACTGGCGACGTCCAAGCATTGTCCCAAACCTCCTGTCGAATCGCCCGCCCCTGCGGCGGGGATAGAACTTAGCGGATCATTGGTGCAGTGCAAAACAGGTAAAATCGCCGCACCCAGCCACAATTGCGGCCGGAATTCGGTTGCAAGGGTTCGTTAACCGCAGTCACGCTAGTGTTAAGGGTTGTATTATGGCGCAATTCCGCGCCATCGAGGCATTTTATGAGCGTCGCCGCCGACCCCGTACGTAATTCCGCCAGCCTCAAGGCCGAGCGCGACCGATTCGTCGCCTTCGCCTTCGCTGCCGCCGATCTGTTACTCGAGGTCGACGATACCGGCGTCATCCGCTTCACGACAGGCGCGTCGCAGAGCCTAACCAACCAGGCGCCGGATGACCTCGTCGGCCGCCAGTTTCTCGATCTTCTGTCGCCGCTCGACCGGCCGCTGGTCAAGGTGCTGCTCGGTTCGCTCGCGCGCGGCGGCCGGATATCGCCGATCGCCGTACGACTCGCCGCCGATTCCGCCGGCGCCGTCGTGCTCGGCGGTTGTCGCCTGCCTGACGAACAGCGCTTCTATCACCTGTCGCTGAGCGTGCCGATGCCGGGATTGCCGGTCGCCGATCGCCCCGGCACACGCGACGAGCAAACCGGCCTGTTCGCCAAGGATGAATTCGCGCGGCTGGCCACGAAGCGCATCCAAGCCGGCATCGATCCGGCGCCGACGCTGACCCTGTTCCGCCTCGACGGGCTCGACGCCATGCGCGCCCGGGTCGATGACGAGCTTTCCGCCGGGTTCCTCGCCGCCGTCGGCCGGCATCTGCGCGCCCATTCGGCCGGCGGCGACGCCGCCGGGCAGATCGACGATGGCCGCTACGGCGTGCTGCACAATGACCGCCTCGATCCCGACATTCTCGCCCGGCAGATTTCCGATCTCGCCGCCGGCATCGATCCCGGGGGCGAAGGCGTCGGCGTATCGGCCCTGACCGTCGACGTTGCGCGTGGCTCGCTGGGCGAGGTCGATGTCGGTCGGGCGCTGGTTTACTCTCTCAACAAATTCGCCGCCAACAAGGACGGCGCATTCGCCATCGCCTCGCTCGCCGACGGTCTCAAGGGCGTGCTCGGCGAAACCGTCGAGCGCGTCGCCGAGCTGCGCAGCACCATCGGCGCCGGTCGCTTCTCGCTGGTTTTCCAGCCGATCGTCGCTCTGGCGACGCACGACATCCATCATTACGAGGCGCTTTCGCGTTTTCCCGACAACGCATCGCCGGCCGAGGTCGTCGCCTTCGCCGAACAGGTCGGCGTGGTGGCCGAGTTCGACCTCGCCGTCTGCGCCCGCGTCATTCACCTGATCGAGGAGCGCGGCGTCGCCGCGTCGCCGCCGATCGCGGTGAATATTTCCGGGCGGTCGTTCGAAAGCGCCGCTTTCATCGCCGAACTCGAGGCCTTGCTCGCCGCTCATCCCGGCGTCGCCGGACGGTTGATGTTCGAATTGACTGAATCCGCCGCCGTTGTGCATGTGGAGACGACCCGGAAAATCCTGAAGTCGCTGCGTAAGCGAGGCTTCAAGGTGTGCCTCGACGATTTCGGGGCCGGCGCCGCCTCGTTCCACTATCTGCACGCCTTCGCCGTCGATTTCGTCAAGATCGACGGCAAATACGTCAAGGACGCGATTGCGAAGAGCCGCGACAAGGCGCTGCTCAGATCGATCGCCGCGCTGTGCCGGGAGATCGGCGTGCACACCATCGCCGAGATGGTCGAGACCGACGCCCAGGCGGCGGAGATAAAATCCCTCGGCGTCCATTTCGGCCAAGGCTATCTGTTCGGCAGGCCCGCCGCCATGCCGAAACCGGCCAAGGCGGCGTCGGCCGTCGCACCGCCTCGCCTTATCCTCAAATCGGGCGGCGTAATCGAACGCCTGGGCTAACGTCCCCAGCGGATCGTCGCTTCAGCCTTGCGCCCCACGCCAGCCGGAGTGCGCTTATCGGCTGAGTTCGTCGGTCCAGGCGCGGCGGATCGAGTTCAGCTGTTGCGGCAACTGGCGCAGAAACCGTCGTGCCACCCGTCGCACGAATTCGCGGTCGCGCTCGTGGACAAGGTATTCGACCGGCGATTTGCCGTCGACCCGCGCCAGCAGAAGCCCAGGCAGCAATCGCGCGACACGGGCCTCGATGCGCGCCTTGTCCTCCCAGGTGACGCCGGCAAGATAGGCCGTCGCCATGGCGTCGAAACATTCGAGAAATCCACCCGCCGTTGTCGGGCGCCACAAGCATTTGAGCAGGAGATGGTTGAGGCAGAATGCGAGATCGAAGGCCGGATCGCCATAGGTCGTCGCCTCGGCATCGAGAAAGACCGGGCCGCGCGGGCCGACGAGAATGTTTTTTGGGCTGACATCGCCATGGATCAGCGCGAGACGGGTATCGGCAGTCGTCGAGGCAAGGGCGCGTAGCGCGCTCGCCTCGTCGCTCCAGCCGATATTCTCGCAATGCCCCGCCGTCGCCACCAGATAAGGCTCGATCCGGATCGCGTAGAAAACCGCATCGGCGGCGAACCGCGCCGCGATTTCCGCGTCGCCGGCCGTCGCGGTATGTACGCGTACGATCCGTTCGGCCACCGCCGTTGCCGTCGCCGAATCGGCGACACCGTCGCGTAGCTGGAATTTCCACAAGCGATGCACCGCCGGATCGAGATACTCCATGACAAACAGATTCGTTTCCGTGTCCGCGGCGATGACGCGCGGCACGGCTTCGGGCACGATGCCCCCGGCCATCTTCAACCAGGCGACTTCGTTGGCGCTGCGCTCGACCGGGGCGATCCAGTCCTGGGCGACGCGCAGGCGGCCGAGCGCGCGCTTGACGCAGACCGGCCCGTCCGGCAGGTCGACCCGCCAGATATCCGAGGCGACGCCACCGAGCAGCGGCGCGAAGGTCGGCCAGTCATAACGGTCGATCAGGCCGAGCCGGACGAGAGCCTGCCTTGCATCCTCGATCGCAGGCGTGCCGCCCGGTTGCGAACGCATCGGCATCTCACTCCGCCGCCGACCGTCGCAACGCCAGGCGCTTGAGGCACCGGTCGATCCACTGTGCGGTCAGCTTTTCCTGCACCGCATTCTGGCCGAGACGCTCGCCGAGGGCGCGGAAATCCACCCGGTCGAGCGGTTGATCCTGGTTGAAGCACGAGAACACGATCGTCTCTTTGCCGGTCACCGGATCGCGGTGCGGCTGCAGGCACTGGGCGCAAATCTCCTTCATCATGCACTGCATCGGCGAATTGATCGAGGCGACAGCCGTATGATCGGGCTTGAGATGGGGCGCAAGAACGCCGTGCCGGGCGGCGCCGACCGCCGCCATCATGCGGTCCGAGCCGATGACGATCAATCGGTCGGCGGTCGAAAGCGGGATCGGCGCCAGACCGAGACGCCCCGAGCCATAGGCCGCCATCGCATCGACGATGTTGCCGACAAAGGTCAGGTCCTGCTTGCGGCCGGGGGTGAATCCCGGCGCTTCGTCGCAGGCCCAAACGATGATATCCGCCGCCGCTTCGATCTGCGGCACCTTGTAGCGGTCGCTGACCTTCTTGTACCCGGCGAAATAGATCACCTTCGAGCCAGCGGCGCGCAGCGCGGCGCCGATCGAGAACAGCACCGCGTTGCCCAGCCCGCCGCCGACCAGTATCGCCGTTTCGCCGGCCGGAATTTCGGTCGGCGTTCCGGTCGGCCCCATCAGCACCACCGGTTCGCCCGGCTTCAGCAGCGCGCACAGGTCCGACGAGCCGCCCATTTCAAGGGCGATGATCGACAGCAGGCCCTTCTCGCGGTCGACCCAGGCGCCGGTCATGGCGAGGCCTTCCATCGCCAGTACGGTGCCATCGACGCGGTGCGACAGCGTTTCAAAATTTTGCAGCCGGTAGAACTGTCCCGGCTGGAAGGCGCGCGCCGCGCGCGGGGCGCGCACCACGACCTCGACGATAGTCGGCGTCAGGCGGTTGACCGCGTGCACGCGCGCGCGCAACTCGTCGTCCAGCCGCTCGATCAGCGCCGCGGGCGACACCGCGCCTGGCGCCCGGCGCGCGAGCACGCGGCTGACCACCGGATAGCCCTGCTTGGCTCCGCCCATCGCCTTGACCACGTTGCCGGCGAACGAAGGGTGGAGATCGCCGAAGAAACTGATCGCGCGTCCATCGGGCGTTAACGACATCAGCACTTCGACCCGCTCGGGCTTGGAGATCGCGGGCTGCGGCTTGACCGGATGGCCTGCTTCGTCGACGGCGGCGAAATATTTGCCGTCGAGCTTCACATGCGCTTCGTCCTCGCGGGCGAGCACCGTGTTGGGCTGCGTGCCG
This sequence comes from Rhodospirillales bacterium, assembly GCA_016195145.1. Classification (GTDB taxonomy): domain Bacteria; phylum Pseudomonadota; class Alphaproteobacteria; order CACIAM-22H2; family CACIAM-22H2; genus JACQAF01. The sequence goes on along the minus strand of JACQAF010000224.1, from coordinate 293 downwards.
GCGGCGATCAGGATGGCGCGGGCCGGCAATACGACTTCTTCCTTCGCGCCGTCGCGCGCGCGCGCAAGGCGCAGCGCCTTGGCGTGGCCGAAGCTGTCGGTTTCCACGGCCACCGGCGTCAGCCCCTCGGCGAAGCGCACGCCTTCTTCCAGCGCCTTGGCGACTTCCTCGTGATTGAGGGTGTAGCTTGGCGAATCGATCAGGCGGCGGCGATAAGCGATAGTCGCCCCGCCCCATGAGTTCAGCAGTTCGGCTGTCTGCGGCTTGCGCCCCTCGCGCGCCGCCGCCGCGCG
>JACQAF010000215.1 GCA_016195145.1 Rhodospirillales bacterium | reverse complement strand
GGTGCGGTGCGTCGTCGAACCGTCCATGGTCACTCTCCCTCGGGTTCCGCTACGGGGGCCCATAATACATCCTCGATGCCGGCGGCGCCCGTCGCCAGCATGGCGAGGCGGTCGAAGCCGAGCGCGATGCCGGCGCTTTCCGGCATGCCGTGGGCGAGGGCGGCGAGAAAATCCTCGTCCGCCGGATAGCGAAGGCCGTAGAGCCGCTGTTTTATGTCCATATCGGCGACAAAGCGCCGGCGCTGTTCGGCGGCATCGGTCAGCTCGCCGAAGGCGTTGGCGAGTTCGAGGCCGCAGACATAAAGCTCGAACCGCTCGGCCAGCCGGGCGTCGCCGGGCTTCGGCCGGGCGAGGGCGGCCATGCTGGCCGGATAGTCGTAAAGAATGGTCGCGCGGCCGTTGCCGAGCTGGGGTTCGATGCGGTCGAGAAAGATGCGGAAGAACAGATCGTCCCAGCGGTCGCCGGGCCGGGGCGCGATGCCGAGCGGTTGCGCCCCTGCGGCCAGCCGGTCGAGCGACGGGGAAAGCGGATCGGGCGCGGTGGCGAGAATGTCCAAACCATCGGCGTAGCGTCGGAACGCCTCGGCGACCGACAGGCGCTCGAACGGGGCGCGCGGATCGCAGGCGCGGCCCTGCCAGATGAAGGCCTCGGTCCCGGCGGCGGCGAGGGCGGCGCGCAGCAACCCCGCGCAATCGTCGATCAGCGCCTCGTACCCGGCCCCGGCGCGATACCATTCGAGCATGGCGAATTCGGGGTGGTGGGTCGCCGAACGCTCGCCGTCGCGAAAGACGCGCGCCATCTGCCAGATGCGCGGCAGGCCGGCGACCAGCAGCTTCTTCATCGCGAATTCGGGCGAGGTGTGCAGATAGCGCGGCGCGCTGCCGGCGCCCGGCGCATGCAGCTCGGTGCGGAAGGCGCGGAGATGCGGTTCCATCCCGGGCGAGACCTGAAGGGCTGGCGTTTCGACCTCGATGAAATCGCGCCCGGCGAAGAATGTCCGTGTCGCGGCGACTATGCGCGCGCGGGCCTCCAGCCTGGCGCGGCGCAGGGCGAAACGGTCCGGCCGCCACCAGGGCGTTCCGGGGGGCGTTCCGCGCTCAGCCATGCGCGCCGTCCGCCAGCCAGGCGCGACAAACGGCCTCGGCGTTGTCGCGCCCGTGCAGGTCGAGTGCTGGAATCTCGCCGGCGATCAGGCGCGCGCCGCTCGCCGCCGCGATCTCGGCCAGCTTTGCGGCGGCCGCGTGCGGGCCGGTGAAACGCAATGTCTTGAGCCCGTAGCGCAACGCCCCCAGCACATGCCCCGGCGCATCGCCGCAATCGAGAATCGCCTCGATCTCGGCATGCGGGAATTCGGCCCGCGCGGCGGCGATCATTTCGCCGAAATACATTGGCCCGGCATAGCCGGCAGCGCCCGGCGGGCTGAGCAGCGTCACCGGCCGGCCGAGCGCGGCGGCGGCGGCGAGGGCGGCGCGCGCCTCGGCGAGCGAGCGAACGATGATGGCGGGTCTGGGCATGCCGGCCGTCCTATACCCTTCGCCAGCCCATGCGGCAATCCCGCGCAGGGAGGGCCGGCCCCCTGTATCCGCTCCGTCGATCCCGGCTATAGTAAGCGCAATGTCACGCCGCGCGATTTTCTTTGCCCTCGCCGCCATTGCGATTGCTGCTGGCGCGGGCGGATACGGGCTGTTCTTGCGCCTGCAGCCCGTCGTTTCAACCGCCGCCATCGTCCGCGGTCCGGCGGTTCAGGCGATCTATGCCACCGGCACGGTCGAGCCGCTGACCTGGGCCAAGGTCGCGCCGGTATCGACCGGGCGGATCGTCGCCATCTTCCGGCGCGACGCGGAGAAGGTGAAGGAGGGCGGGCCGCTCGCCCGGCTCGACGAGCGCGAGGCGCGGGCGCGGCTGGCCGAGCTTGAGGCGCGCGAGAAATACTGGCGCGACGAGGTGCAGCGTCAGGCGATCCTGGCCGAACGCGGCTTCGCTTCGCGCGAGACGCGCGACCGGTCGCAAAGCGAGCATCTCCAGGCCCAGGCGGCGATCGCGGCGCAGCGCCAGCGCATTCTCGATCTGACGCTGGTCGCGCCGATGGACGGCACGGTGCTGCGCCAGGACGGCGAGGTGGGCGAGGTCGTCGACCCGAAGCAGGTGCTGTTCTGGATCGGCCAGCTCACGCCCCTGCGGATCACGGCCGAGGTCGACGAGGAGGACATCCCGCGCGTGCGCGAGGGGCAGCGCACACTGGTCAAGGCCGACGCATTTCCCGGCGAGGAGCTGGAAGGGACGGTCGCCGAAATCACGCCCAAGGGCGATCCGATCAACAAGAGCTACCGGGTGCGCATTGCGCTGCCACCCGACACGCCGCTGCGCATCGGCATGACGACCGAGGTCAATATCGTCGTGCGCGCGGTGAAGGACGCGCTGCTTGCCCCGACCGGAGCGGTGCGCGACGGCCGGGCGTTCGTCGTCGACGGCGAGATGGCGCGCGCCCGCGCGGTGCGCACGGGGATTGCGGGGCGCGGCGCGGTCCAAATCCTCGATGGCCTTGCTGCGGGCGAGCGGGTAATCATCGACCCGCCGGCTGGGCTCGCCGACGGCCAGCGGGTGCGCGCCAACGAGGCCGCGCCGAGGGAGTGATGTCCCTCGTCCTCGACATCGCGGCCTCGCACCTCGTCAAGCGCCGGCGACAAAGCATCGTATCGATCCTCGGCGTGGCGCTCGGCGTCGGTTTCTTCATCGGCATCGCGTCGATGATGCAGGGCTTCCAGCGCGATTTCGTCGCCCGGGTTATCGACGTCAATCCGCACATCACGATCAAGGACGAATTCCGCGCGGCGCCCAATCAGCCGGTCGAGACGGCGTTCGCCGGCGGGGCGGTGGACCTGATCGGCGTCAAGCCGCGCGACGAGCCGCGCGGCATCCGCAACGCGCGCAACATCATCAACGTCCTGCGCGACATGCCGGGCCTGCACGTCGCGCCGACGCTTGCCGGCCAGGCGTTCCTGCGTTACGGCTCGAAGGACGTTTCGGCGACGCTGACCGGCATCGAGCCGGCGGCCGAACGCCGCGTCACCCGCCTCGAAAAAGACCTCGTGGCCGGCTCGCTCAACGCTCTCTATTCGACCGCCAACGGCATCATCCTCGGCGAGGGCGTGGCGCAGAAGGTCGGGGCGGGGATGAACACCACCCTGTCGGTGGTCAGCCCCGAGGGCGTCATCCTCAAGATGAAAGTGGTCGGGATCCTGCGCAGCGGCATCACGACGGTCGACAATTTCCACAGCTACGCGCTGCTCAAGAAGGCGCAGATCATCCAGAACCGGCCGAACGTGATCAACCAGGTCCGCCTGCGGCTCGACCGGGTCGAGGACGCGCGCCGCGTCGCCGCCGAGATCGAGCGGCGCTTCGGTTACCGTACCGAGCCGTGGGAGGAGACGAACAGCAACGTTCTCGGCATCTTCGTCATCCAGAACGGCATCATGTACACGAGCGTCAGCGCCATCCTGATCGTCGCCTGTTTCGGCATCTTCAACATCATCTCGACCGTGATCTACGAGAAGATCCGCGACATCGCCATTCTCAAATCGATGGGCTTCCGCGAGCGCGACATCCGCCGGATTTTTCTTGTCGAAGGATTGCTGGTCGGGATCGTCGGCACGCTGATCGGCTGGGCGCTCGGTTACGGCATCGTCGAGTTTCTCGGCAGCCTGCGCTTCGATATCGAAGGCTTCATCAAGTCCCAGGGATTCATTCTCTACCGCTCGTGGACCCATTACGCCATCTCGGGCGCCTTCGCCATGGCCTCGGCGGCGTTCGCCGCCTATCTGCCGGCGCGCAAGGCGGCGCGGGTCAATCCGGTCGACATCGTGCGGGGGGCGGCATGAGCGCGTTGGCGGCGAACGCTGTCCCGGCCGCCGCGCCGATG
>JACQAF010000021.1 GCA_016195145.1 Rhodospirillales bacterium | reverse complement strand
GGCGGCGGGCAGCAGCTCGTCGCGATCGAGCACGCCACCGCGCAGGAACTCGGCGAACGCGGCTATGTGCTGATTCCGCGCTACGAGGCGAAGGCGGCGGCCGGGGTCGGAACGGTCGTGCATTCCGAGCAGATCGTCGATTATCTGGCGTTCAAGGAGACCTGGATCCGCGAACATCTCGGCCTCAACCCCAGGCTTCTCCTGGTGTTGGAGGCGCTCGGCGATTCGATGCGCCCGACCATCGAGGACGGCGACATCCTGCTGATCGATATTTCCGAGCAGCACGTGCGCGACAATTCGATCTACGTGCTGGTGTTCGGCGACGAGCTGGTGGTGAAGCGGGTGGAGCGCCTGCGCGACGGCAGCGTCAAGATCAAGTCCGACAACCCGGCCTATGGCGTCGAAACGGTGCCGCCCGGCGAGGTGGAGAAGCTGTGGGTCGTCGGTCGCGTGCGCTGGTCCGGCGGCCGGGTCTGATCCGGGGCGATTTCCGGGCGCGGGCCCCTGGGTAAAACCACCCGTCACCGGCTCTGAAATTAACTATTTATCCGTCACCTGGCGATCGGCCGCCGATTCCGGAAATCCCATTATTACCCGTCATCTAGCCGAAATATCCCGGTTCCCGTCCGGTCTAAAACCATGTGTCACGGTACACGGCGCTAGCGCCGCAATCCCTGCGCGATGTCGAGGTAATCGGGATGCTCGGGCGGGATAACGCCGTGGCGGACGAGAAAATCGATGATCACCAGATTGCAGTTAAACTTGAATTCGCGCGTGTCGCGCACCGTCGCCGCCACCTTGTCGATCGGCCACAAATAGAACTCCTCGATCTCGCCGTCGGTGTTGGCGGGGACGAAATCGCCGGGGAGTTCGAGATCGTAGCAGAACTGCACGTCGGGCTTGAGGCCGTCGGGCGCCTCGGCGCAATAGGTGATGGCCCCCACCGGAACCGCCTGGCGCGCCAGCGCCGCCGGGATGTTCGCCTCTTCCTTGCATTCCTTGACCAGGTTGTCGAGGAGGCCGATGCTGATCGGCTGCCCGCCGGCGACCATGTTATCGAGCATGCCGGGATAGGTCGGCTTGTTCCGCGCCCGCCGCCCGATCCACATATGGAGCCCGTCGGGCCGGCGGACATAGCCGTTCATGTGCACGCCATAGGCGCGCACGCCGAAATGCGGGATCGCCGCGCGCTCGATCTGGAGGAGCGGCGGAGCGCCGAAGGCGGTAGAGACCGGATAGGGTTCGCGGCGGTTGCCGGCGACGACGCCCTCGCGTTCCAGCGCCGCGACTACCGTTTCAAGCGCAGCGCTACGCGCCGCGGAATCGGCGAGGGCGGGCGACAGCGTCACCGCCTGCGCATCGACCGCAAAGATGTTCCCGAACCCGGCCAGCCGTTCGGCCAGCGCGTGGCGCACCCAGCCGACTCGCGCCCCGGCAACCACGAAGGGCCGGAATTTCGACAGGTCGTGGGTATTGCACTCGGCAATACGGTCGAGAAAGGACATGGGCGATCTTGGGTCTTCGATTACGTGGTGCTGGCCGGTTCAGCCGCCGCTTTATAACATAGCCCGACGCCCCGCCACCCCCGACCTCGGTCGCGGGTGCGGGGCGCTATTGGCCCCAAGCGCCTTGCGGTCGGCGCCCTCAGACGATCGACGATTGCTTTTCCGCGGCTATCAGAAAATCGACGAAGGCACGCACGCGCGCCGGCACATGCAACCGGGTCGGCATGACGATATAAACCGGCAATGCCGATAGCGGTTTGGCGAAGGCAAGCCGCGCCAATTGCCCCGCCTCGACCTCTTCCCGGCAAATGCTTTCCGGCAAAAGCGCGATCCCCCGCGACTGAACGGCCAGCGCTTTGGCCAGCCCGAAACTTCGCGTTTCAACCCGCCCGCGCTGCGCGTTCGCCGCGACAAACGCCTTACCCTGATTGGCGGGATCGAAGATCACATGCCCCGACAGGGTAGAAAGCGTTTTTCCCCGTAGCTTCTTCGCGGCATAGTCCGGGCTTGCATAGAGCGCCAGCTTCCCCTCGCCCAGCCGCCGCGCCACCAGCCCGGCGGCGCCCGGATTGCCGCCCCTGAGCGCCAGATCGATATTGCTCGCCACCAGATCGACGATTTCGTCGGTGACGATCGCCTCGATCCGGATCGATGGATATCGGTCGGTGAAAGAGGTCAGGGCCCGGGCGAGAGGACGCTTCGACATATCGACCGGCACGGTCACCCTTATCGTCCCGGATACGTCGTCGGGGCGGCTTAATTCGGCCTCTGCCTCCACAAGCTTGTCGACGGCTTCCTGGCAACGCTCCCGGTACCGGCGGCCTTCATCGGTCAGGGCGACGCGCCGCGTCGTCCGGTGCAGCAACCGGACGTTCAGCCGCTCTTCCAGCGCGCGTACGCGGGCGCTGACGGTCGAACGCGGGACGGAGAGGCGGCGGCTCGCATCGGCAAAGCTGCCGGATCGCGCCACTTCGAGAAATGTCTGGATCTGCAGGAAGCTGCTCATTGAATGACTTTAATAGATAGTTTGTTCAGCATTATCTAAATAATACAGCCATACAATGCCCGCTATCATCCCTCCATCAAAAATGGAGAGATTGATGAAACGTCGTAATTTCCGGCTTGCGGGCTTGCTCGCGGGATTTGTCGCCGCATTCCTGGCCGTCGCCGCCCCGGTCGCCGGGGCGTCCGGGGGCTCCCCACGGCCGCGTATCGAGATTACGTGGCTCGGCGGCGCAACGATGGCCATCAGGTTTAACGCCCTGACAATTCTGACCGACCCGACCTTTGGCGATGGGGCCGAGGCGTTCATGATGGGCGATCCGAATGAAATGTTCGATCTGAAGGTCGGGCCGACGATCAAGGCCCATCGGCGGCTGACGCCATTTCCCGGCATCGCCCTCGGGACCGTCGATCTCGTCCTGCTGAGCCATGCCCACGAAGATCATTTCGACCAGAAGGCGCAGGCCGACCTCAACCCGGCGCTGCCGATGATCCTGCCGATTGCCGACGTCGATCAGGTCAAAGCCAAGGGTTTCAAAAACCTCGACGGCGTCAAATGGGGGGAAACGCGAAAGATCGACGCGCGGCCCGGGCAGGTGACGATCACCGCAATTCCCGCGCATCATTCGCGAAATCCGCAGATGGAAAAATATGTCGGCGTCGGCAACGGATACTGGATCGAATTTTCCAATGGCGCCTGGAAGCGGACGGTCTACTGGACGGGCGATGCGTTCCCCACCGCCGATGTCGTCAAGACAATCCGGAATCTCGGCAAGCCGGATATCATGGTCGCGCATCTCGGCGGCGTCGGCACGACCGGCCCCCTGGGCCAGGTCAGCATGGGGGCGGAGGATGTTGTCGCGCTCGCCGCCGAAATCCAGCCGAGAAAAGTCCTGCCCATTCACCACTCGACCTACACGCTTTTTCTCGAGCCGATCGGCGAGCTGGCCGTAAAGAGCATAGGAAAGCCCTATGGCCTCGATCTCATCTCCGAGGGCACGACGGCACTTTACGACTAGGCCGCCCTGCCGACCGAATATCGGTACCGGCCATCATCGTTGGAAACAGGCGGGATAGGGCGGCATTGGGGCGCGACAAGTCTTGTATCGCGTCGCTTGGGTCGGTACGGCCGCAGCTATATAACATAGCCCCATGCCCGATAGCCCGGTCACGCATCCCGCTATCCCTGATCTCGACCGCCGCTGCGCGGCGGCCATCATCGCCGCCGAGGGACTGCTGGCGGCAGCGAAGCGAATGCTGACAGCGCGGATAGCGCCCGGCGGCGCTGTAGCGGCCGAAGCGCTGGAGCGCGACCAGTTCGCCGCCCACGGCCTCGCCTGGATGGCGACCTATGTCGAGGCCCTGCGCCAGACCCTCGGCTGGGCGCGCCGGCTCGACCGCGCCGGGCGGCTCGACGAACGCGCGCGGCTGATCCTGCAGATGGCGTTCGGCGAATATCTCGCCCAGCTCGGGACCGGCATCGCGATGAGCCAGGGCGAGATCGCGCGCCCGGCCGATCTCGGCATCGGCGACGCGGCGCGAGCGTTCCTCGCCGATCCGGCGGTCGCGGAACTGGTCGCCGGCGGCAACACCGATGCGGCGCGCCAGCGCCTCGCCGCCCTGATCGACGGCGATGACATCGCCGATCCGGCGCGCGGCGACGAAACGCTCGACCTGACGTGTTCGGGCTGACCGTGCCCGAGGAATTCGGCGGTATGGGCCTCGGCAAGATCGCCATGTGCGTGGTGACCGAGGAGCTGGCCAGGGCCTCGCTCGGCGTCGGCTCGCTCGCCACCCGTTCCGAGATCGCGGCCGAGCTGATCCGCCTCGCCGGCACGCCCGACCAGCAACGCACCTACCTGCCGCGCATCGCCGACGGTTCGTGCCTGCCGACGGCGGTGTTCACCGAGCCGGATACCGGCTCCGATCTCGGCGCGATCCGCACCCGCGCGGTGCGCGACGGCGGCGTCTATCGCATCTTCGGCGCCAAGACCTGGATCACCCACGGCAGCCGCAGCGACCTGATGACCCTGCTTGCCCGCACCGACCCCGCATCGGGCGACCATCGCGGGCTGTCGATGTTCCTCGCCGAAAAGCCGCGCGGCGACGAAAACGATCCTTTCCCGGCGCCCGGCATGTCGGGCGGCGAGATCCGCGTGCTCGGCTATCGCGGGATGAAGGAATACGAGATCGCCTTCGACGGCTTCGCCGTGCCGGCCGAAAACCTCCTCGGCGGGGTCGAGGGCCAGGGCTTCCGGCAGCTGATGGCGACCTTCGAATCGGCGCGCATCCAGACGGCGGCGCGCGCCGTGGGCGTGGCCGACAGCGCCTGCGCGCTCGCCCTCGCCTATGCCCGCCAGCGCCGCCAGTTCGGCCGGCCGATTGCCGCCTTTCCGCGCGTCGCCGGCAAGATCGCGTGGATGGCGGCGGAAACGGCAGTCGCCCGCCAGCTCGCCTATTTCGCCGCGCGCGAGAAGGACAGCGGCCGGCGCTGCGACATCGAGGCGGGGATGGCCAAGCTCCTCGCCGCGCGCGTCGCCTGGGCGGCGGCCGACAACGCCGTGCAGATCCACGGCGGCAACGGCTATGCCGAGGAATACGCGGTGAGCCGCATCCTGGTCGACGCCCGCATCCTCAACATCTTCGAAGGCGCGGCCGAGATCCAGGCCCACGTCATCGCCCGCGGCCTGCTCGCCGGCCGCAACTGATCCCGCGTCGCGGGGCTATGCCTCGCCGCGCGCCGGATAGTTCTTCGCCACCACGAAGTCGATCGCCGCCATCAGGTCGTCGAATTTCGGCCGCGCCATCGGCATGGTCTGGATCAGCGCCGCATAAAGCGTCTGGTCGGGGCGGATCAGGAAGATGCCGGGCTCGGCGAACTGGGCCGGCTCGCTCTCGCGGATGCTGTTCGAGATATAGAGTCCCCAGCGCCGCGCCGCGTCGATGCCGAGGCCATAGCCGAGTTTGAGGTTGGCGAGATTCCAGTCGCGCTTGGCCTGCTCGGCGCGCTCGCGGCTGTCGGTCGAGACGACGAAAACCTCGGTCCCGCGTTGGGCAAAGGCCTCGGCCTTCTTGTCGAGATCGGCGAGATAGGTCTTGCAGATCGGACAGTGCAGGCCGCGATAGACGACGATCATCGAGAAATTCTTCGGCTTCTGGTCGGCGAGCCGCCATTTGCCCCCGCCGAGGATATCAGCTTCGAAGGGCGGCACGGGCTTGCGCGGAACGAGGGCGGTCATGGATCCTCCGTTTGACTCGGCTGATGTATTATTCGGTTGGCAGTATGCGCGCCGGATGGTCTGCTATAGATCAGTTCGCCCCGACGGTTTTCGAATCACGAGTGCGTGACATGCGGCGGATCGCCCGGTTTGTTGTCTGTCTTCTGATTCTGGTCGCTACGACCGGCCTCGCTCACGCACAAGACGGCGGCGAGCTTCGCCGCTTCGCTGCCGAAGCCGGCCTTGCCGATGTCGCCGGGTTCGTCGAAACCGTGACCGCCCTGCGGACGACCGGCGCCATGCCGCTGCGTTATCTCAACAAGAAAGATGCGGCGGCGGCTGGCTGGCGTCCGGGGCAGGATCTTTGCCAGGCGGCGCCCGGTCGGGTCATCGGCGGCGATACGTTCGGCAACCGCGAAGGGCGATTGCCATTGGCTCCCGGCCGGCGTTGGCGCGAGGCCGATCTCGATTTCGCCTGCGGCGCGCGCGGGCCGAAGCGCCTTGTATGGTCAAGCGACGGGCTGATCTTCATCACCCTCGACCACTACCGGACCTTCCGCGCGGTGCCGCGATGAGCCGGGCGGTTCTCGACGCCGGTCTCGCCTCGCTCGACGCGGTATACGCCCGCCTGGCCGCCGAACTGCATTTCCCCGCCCATTTCCGGCCCAATCTCGACGCCCTGTGGGATGTGCTGACGACCGACATCCCCGGCCCGGTCGAGATCGTCTGGCGCGATTCGGCGGCGGTGCAGGCGCGGCTTGGCGCAGATTTCGCGCGAATTGGCGCATGCGTGTCGCCTCGCAAGGCGTGGCCATTGCGCTGGTTGTCATCTATTTCCTTCTCACGCGGCTATAGGGCGCGTTCACGCATGGTCAAGCTCACCAAGATTTACACGCGCGGCGGCGATGCGGGCGAAACCTCGCTCGGCGACGGCACGCGCACGCCCAAGCACGATCTGCGCGTCGCCGCCTATGGCACGGTCGACGAAGCCAACGCCGCCATCGGCCTCGCCCGCCTGCACACGAAGGGCGCCGCCGACGCGATGCTGGCGCGCATCCAGAACGACCTGTTCGACCTCGGCGCCGATCTGTGCCGGCCGGGCGCGGCCAAGCCGGGCCGGACGGCGCTGCGCATCGCCCAAGCGCAGATCGACCGCCTCGAAGCCGAGATCGATGCGATGAACGCCAAGCTGAAGCCGCTCGACTCGTTCATCCTGCCCGGCGGCACGCCGGCGGCGGCCTATCTCCATCTCGCGCGCACGGTCATCCGCCGGGCCGAGCGGGCGATGACCGAGCTCGCCATCGCCGGCCCAGTCAACCCGCTGGCGATCAAATACGCCAACCGCGTATCGGACCATCTGTTCGTGTTGGCGCGCTTCGTCAACGCGCGGGGAAAAAAAGACGTGCTCTGGGTGCCCGGCCAGAACCGCTGACCCCGTCCGGCCGGAGCGTTGACACGAAACCGTCACCGCCCTATGTTGCGCCTGCGAAAACGCCAAGGAAACCGGCATATTCCGGGCCATTCTGCGGCATCCTAGCGTCGTCCCGGGCGTCGCCCCGGCGCGGCGCCCCCAACCCGATAGAGGTTCGATGAAGGTTCTGGTCGCCGTCAAACGGGTGGTCGATTTCAACGTCAAAATCCGGGTCAAGGCCGACAAGACGGGGGTCGAGACGGCCAACGTCAAGATGTCGATGAACCCGTTCGACGAGATCGGTATCGAAGAGGCCGTGCGCCTCAAGGAAAAAGGGACGGCGAGCGAAATCATCGCCGTGTCGATGGGCCCGCAGGGCGCGCAGGAAACCATCCGCACCGCCCTCGCCATGGGCGCCGATCGCGGCATCCACGTGCTGACCGACGCCGAGCTGCAGCCGCTCGCCGTCGCCAAGCTCCTGAAGGCGATCATCGACAAGGAAAAGCCGCGCCTCGTCATCCTCGGCAAGCAGGCGATCGACGACGATTGCAACCAGACCGGCCAGATGCTCGCCGCCCTGCTCGGCTGGCCGCAGGGCACCTTCGCCTCCAAGGTGACGCCGACGGCCGACACGGCCGAGGTGACGCGCGAGGTCGATGGCGGGCTGGAGACGGTCGAGCTCAAGCTGCCGGCGGTGATCACCACCGATCTGCGCCTCAACGAGCCGCGCTACGCCTCGCTGCCCAACATCATGAAGGCGAAGAAGAAGCCGATCGAGCAGATCGCGCCCGACGCGCTCGGCGTCGATCCGGCGCCGCGCCTCGTCACGCTCAAGGTCGAGGAGCCGCCCAAGCGCAAATCCGGCGTCAAGGTGAAGGACGTGGTCGATCTGGTCGACAAGCTGAAGAACGAAGCGAAGGTGATCTGACATGACCGTCCTTATCGTCGCCGAACACGACAACGCCACGCTCAAGCCCGCCACCCTGCACGCCGTCGGCGCGGCGACGAAGATCGGCGGCGATATCGCCATCCTCGTCGCTGGCTCGGGCTGCAAGCCGGCCGCCGAACAGGCGGCCAAGATCGCCGGCGTCGCCCGCGTGCTGGTCGCCGACCATGCCGGTTTCGCCCATCCGCTCGCCGAAAATCTCGCGCCATTGATCGTCAAGCTCGCCGGCGGCTTCAGCCATGTTCTCGCCCCGGCGACCACTTCGGGCAAGAATGTGATGCCGCGCGTCGCCGCCCTGCTCGATGTCGGGCAGATTTCCGAAATCGTCGCCGTTGAATCGCCCGACACCTTCGTCCGGCCGATCTATGCCGGCAACGCGCTCGCCACCGTCCAGTCGAAGGACAAGATCAAGGCCATCACCGTGCGCACCACCGCCTTCGCCGCAGCCGCAGCCGAGGGCGGAACGGCCAAGATCGAGACGGTCGCCGACGGCGCCGATGCCGGGCTGTCCAAATTCGTCCGCCAGGAACTGTCGAAATCCGAACGCCCGGAGCTGACCTCGGCGCGGGTCGTCGTCTCGGGCGGGCGCGGCATGGGCTCGGGCGAGAACTTCAAGCTGCTCGAAGCGCTGGCCGACAGGCTCGGCGCTGCGGTCGGCGCCTCGCGCGCCGCGGTCGACGCCGGCTTCGTTCCCAACGATTACCAGGTCGGCCAGACCGGCAAGATCGTCGCCCCCGACCTGTACATCGCCATCGGCATTTCGGGCGCCATCCAGCATCTTGCCGGAATGAAGGATTCGAAGACCATCGTCGCCATCAACAAGGACGAGGAAGCGCCAATTTTCCAGGTCGCCGATTACGGCCTGGTCGGCGATCTGTTCAAGGTCGTCCCCGAACTGACCGCCGCGCTGCCCAAGAAGGGCTGACGCCCGTCGCCCCACGCCACCCCATATCGCTGTCGCGGAAAAAAGAGGCCATTCATGATCAAGACCATCGGCATCATCGGCGCGGGCCAGATGGGCAACGGCATCGCCCATGTCTGCGCGCTTTCGGGCTATGAGGTGCGGTTGCTCGACGCCGTCGCCGAGGCGCTGCCCAAGGCGCTGGCGACGATCAACGCCAATCTCGACCGACAGGTCTCGCGCGGCAAGATCAAGCAGGCCGACAGAGACGCCGCGAGCAAGCGGATCAAGACCAGCGCCGATTACGCCGTGTTCAAGGATTGCGATCTCGTCATCGAGGCGGCGACCGAGAACGAGGCGATCAAGCGCGAGGTGCTCAAGAAGCTCTGTCCGGCGCTCAAGCCCGACGCCCTGATCGCCAGCAACACCTCGTCGATTTCGATCACCCGCCTCGCCGCCGCGACCGACCGGCCGGCCAAATTCATCGGCATGCATTTCATGAACCCGGTGCCGGTGATGCAGCTGGTCGAGCTGATCCGCGGCATCGCCACCGCCGAGGAAACCTATCAGGCGATCCGCGAGCTTACCGTCAGTCGGTTCGGTCGAATCGATCGACACGGCGATGCGCCTCGGCGCCAATCATCCGATGGGCCCGCTCGAACTGGCCGATTTCATCGGCCTCGACACCTGCCTTGCCGTCATGCACGTGCTCTATGACGGCCTCGCCGATTCGAAATACCGGCCCTGTCCGCTGCTGGTCAAATATGTCGAGGCGGGCTGGCTCGGCCGCAAATCGAATCGCGGTTTCTACGATTACTCGGGCGAGAAGCCGGTGCCGACGCGCTGACCGGCGCGCCCGGTCCCCCGCCAATGGCCGACAATCTCGATTCCTGGCTGGCGCTCGCCCTCGCCATGGCCGACGCCAGCGGGGTCGTCGCCCGGCGTTATTTCCGCACCCCGGTCGCCATCGACGATAAAAACGATTCCTCGCCGGTGACCGTCGCCGACCGCGAGTCGGAAAAGATCATCCGCGACATGATCGCCAGGGCCTGCCCCGATCACGGCGTGATCGGCGAGGAGCACGGCGCCGACCGGCCGGGGGCGAGCCATGTCTGGGTCGTCGATCCGATCGACGGCACCAAGTCGTTCATCACCGGCCGGCCACTCTTTGGATCGCTGATCGCCCTGTGCCGCGACGGCCGGCCGATCCTCGGCGTGATCGACTGCTCGGCCGCCGGCGAGCGCTGGGCCGGCGTCGCCGGCCGTCCAACCACCCATCAATATGCCGGCCGGAAACCGGCCCCCGTGCGCACCCGCCCCTGCCCAACGCTGGCCCCGGCCGCCATTTGCGCCACCTCCCCCTACATGTTCGAGGGAACCGACACCGCACGGTTCGACGCGCTGCGCCGGGCGACCAAGCTCGTGGTTTTCGGCAGCGATTGCTACGGTTACGGCCTATGCGCCAGCGGCTTCGTCGATCTGGTCGTCGAGGCCTCGCTCAAGGTTTACGATTATGCCGCTCTGGTCCCCGTACTCGAGGGGGCGGGCGGGACCATCAGCGACTGGCAGGGCCGGCCGCTCGGCCTCGAATCGGACGGTCGGGTGCTGGCCGCCGGTGACGCCCGCTGCCACGCAGCAGCGCTCCCCCTCCTCGCCGGCTGATCACGTTCCCGCCAGAAGAAGCCCGCACCCGCGACGTTCCCCTTGCCGCGCCGGGCGCGCGGCCCCAAAATCCCCTGCGTTGGCGGGCTTTCCGGCCAGCATGAGAATTCGAAGCCAGCCGGGTAAAAACCCAGTCGGGTAAAAGCAAGGAGCCGCAATGCGTTTTTTTCCTCGCCGTCCCGTCCGTCGGTTTTTCGCCTCGGCCCTGATCCGGGGGTCGGCGTTCGCCGCCGCGCTCCTCCTCGCCGCGCCAGCGCTGGCGCAGTCGCCGGGCGGCGCGGCGAAGGTCTATGTCGGCCCCGCTTTCGCCATGCACGGCGACGTCAAATACAAACCCGATTTCAGGCATTTCGATTACGCCGATCCGAAGGCGATCAAGGGTGGCGACGTAAAATTCCATGCCATCGGCACCTTCGACAGCTTCAACACCTTCATCCTGCGCGGCGTGCCGACCGGGCTGGTGCTCAGCACCTATGACCAGTTGATGGCCGGTTCGAGCGACGAGCCGTTCACGCGCTACTGCCTCGTCTGCGAGACGATCGAAGTGCCTGCGGATCGCTCGTGGGTCGCCTTCAACCTGCGGCCCGAGGCGCGTTTCCATGACGGCAGTCCGATCACGCCCGAAGACGTGATCTGGACCTTCGAGACGCTGAAGACCAAAGGGCATCCATCGTACCGTTCCTATTATGCGGGCGTGATGAAGGCGGAGAAAACCGGGCCGCGCCAGGTCAAGTTCACCTTCACGCCCGGCGAGGAGAACAACGAGCTGCCGCTGATCGTCAGCGAACTTTATGTTCTCCCGCGCGCCTACTGGCAGAGCCGCGATTTCGAGAAGACGACGCTCGAACCGCCGCTCGGCTCCGGCCCCTATCGGATCGATTCGTTCGAGGCCGGGCGCTTCGTCACCTTGCGCCGGGTGCCCGACTATTGGGCGATCAATCTGCCGGTCAATGTCGGCAAAAACAATTTCGACGTCATCCGCTACGATTACTATCGCGACCAGACCGTGGCGCTGGAAGCGTTCAAGGCCGGCGAATACGACATCCGGCCCGAGAACCAGGCTCTCGCCTGGGCGACCTTGTACGAAAGCCCGGCCCTCGCCGCGGGCCTGATCAAGAAAGTCGAGATTCCGACGCGCACGGTTTCCGGCATGCAGGGTTTCGCCATGAACACGCGACGCGATGCGTTCAAGGACCCGCGCGTGCGCCAGGCGCTGGTCTATGCTTTCGATTTCGAGTGGTCGAACAAGAATCTGTTTCACGGCGCCTATACCCGCACCCGCAGCTATTTCGACAATTCCGAGCTGGCGGCCACCGGCCTGCCGTCGCCGGCGGACCTCAAACTTCTCGATCCCTTCCGCGGCAAGATTCCCGACGAGGTGTTCACCGCCGAATACAACCCGCCGAAGACCGACGGCTCGGGCAATTGGCGCGAAAACCAGCGCATCGCCACGCGCCTGCTGCGCGAGGCCGGCTATCGAGTGGACAATAACCGGCTGGTCGATGCCGCCGGCAACCAGCTCGGCTTCGAGTTCCTGCTCAACAACCCGCAATTCGAACGCGTCGTCCTGCCCTATGTCGAGAACCTGAAGCGCCTCGGCATCGCCGCCCGCGTCCGCACCATCGACACGGCCCAGTACCAGCGCCGGATGGACGAATTCGATTTCGACATGACCGTCGATTCGATCCCGCAATCGGAATCGCCCGGCAACGAGCAGCGCAATTACTGGCATTCATCCAAGGTCAAGGAGGTCGGTAGCGCCAATCTTATCGGCGTCAGCAACCCCGCCGTCGATGCGCTGATCGATCTGATTATTTCGGCCCCCGACCGCGAGAGCCTGGTCGCCCGCGTGCGCGCGCTCGATCGCGTCCTGCAATGGGGCCATTACGTCGTCCCCAACTGGCATACGCGGACGGTGCGCGTCGCCTATTGGGACCGGTTCTCGTGGCCCACGATCACGCCCCGGCAGGGCTATGCGGTTTCCTATTGGTGGGTCGATCCGCAGAAAGACGCGGCGCTGCGCGAACGCCGCGGCCGGTCGCGCTAGGCGGGCGGGAACGGAACCCGGCGCATGCTCGCCTACATCATCCGGCGCCTGCTGCTGATCATCCCGACGCTGTTCGGGATCATGGTGATCAACTTCGCGATCATCCAGTTCGCGCCCGGCGGTCCCATCGACCTTGTCATCGCCCGCATCAAGGGCACGGCCATCGACGCCACGGCGCGGCTCGGCGGCGGCGGCGGCGAGCTCGCCGGCCAGCAGGGGCGCGACGAGCGCCAGTCGCGGGCCGGCGGCGACGCGACCGGCAAGTATCGCGGGGCGCAGGGCATCGACCCGGCGATCATCCGCGAACTGGAAATCCAGTTCGGCTTCGACAAGCCGCCGCTTGAGCGTTTCGTCCTGATGATGCGCAAGTTCCTTGTCTTCGATTTCGGCAACTCGTTTTTCCGCGACCGCAAGGTGATCGATCTCGTGCTCGACAAGATGCCGGTGTCGATTTCCATCGGCCTGTGGACGACGTTGCTCGTCTATCTCATCTCCATCCCGCTCGGTATTCGCAAGGCGGTGCGCGACGGCACGCCGTTCGATGTGTGGTCGAGCGGAGCGATCATCTTCGGCTACGCGATCCCGAGCTTCCTGTTCGCTATCCTGCTCATCGTACTGTTCGCCGGCGGCCGGTTTTTCGATCTCTTCCCCTTGCGCGGGCTGTTTTCTGACAATTTCGCCCAGCTGTCGTGGTGGCGGCAGATTCTCGACTATCTCTGGCACATGGTTCTGCCGATCACCGCGATGGTGATCAGCGGCTTCGCCGGCCTGACCATGCTGACCAAGAATTCGTTCCTCGACGAAATCGGCAAGCAATACGTCGTCACCGCCCGCGCCAAGGGCCTCGCCGAACGTCGGGTGCTGTACGGTCATGTCTTCCGCAACGCCATGCTGCTGATCATCGCCGGGTTCCCCGGCGCCTTTGTCAGCATCTTTTTCACCGGCGCGCTGCTGATCGAGATCATCTTCACTCTCGACGGGCTCGGGCTGCTCGGCTTCGAGGCGGCGATCAACCGCGACTACCCGATCATGTTCGCGACGCTCTATTTCTTCACCCTGCTCGGCCTGGCGATGAAGATCGTCAGCGATTTCACCTATACCCTCGTCGATCCGCGGATCGACTTCGAGTCCCGCGGCTGACCGATGCACGCCCCCGCCCCGCGCCCCGCCCGCCTGTCGCCGCTCAACCGGCGTCGGCTGGCCAATTTCATGGCGAACAAGCGCGGCTTCTGGTCGCTGTGGATATTCATGGCGATTTTCCTGCTCAGCCTGTTCGCCGAGATCATCGCCAACGAACGGCCAGCGCTCGTGCGCTATGACGGCGGCTTCTACATGCCGATCTTCAAGACCTATCCCGAAACCGCGTTCGGCGGCGAGTTCGAGACCGAGGCCGATTACCGCGACCCTTTCGTTATCGGCAAGATCGACGAAAAAGGCTGGATGATCTGGCCGCCGATCGCCTTCAGCTATAACACCGTCAATCGCAACCTCAGCGTCCCGGCGCCGGCGCCGCCATCGGCCGCCAACTGGCTCGGCACCGATGACCAAGGCCGCGACGTGGTGGCGCGGCTGCTCTACGGCCTGCGCATATCCATCCTGTTCGGGCTGACGCTGACCGTCGTCTCCTCGGTGATCGGCATCGCCGCCGGCGCGGTGCAGGGCTATTTCGGCGGCTGGATCGATCTCGGCTTCCAGCGGTTTATCGAGATATGGTCCGGCCTGCCCCGGCTTTACCTGCTGATCATCCTGTCGGCCTTCATCCAGCCGAATTTCTGGTGGCTGCTCGGGCTGCTGCTGCTGTTCGAATGGATGGCGCTGGTCGACGTGGTGCGCGCCGAGTTCCTGCGCGCGCGCAATTTCGACTATGTGCGCGCCGCCCGGGCGCTCGGCGCCAGCGACGCAATCATCATGTTCCGCCATGTCCTGCCCAACGCCATGGTCGCCACCGTGACCTTTCTGCCGTTCATCATGTCGGGCTCGGTGACGGCGCTGGTCTCGCTCGACTTCCTCGGCTTCGGCCTGCCGGCGGGCTCGCCCTCGCTCGGCGAGCTGCTGGCGCAAGGCAAGGCGAATTTGCAGGCGCCGTGGCTCGGCATCACGTCGTTCGTCGTCATCGCGTTGCTTCTGTCGCTGCTCGTCTTCATCGGCGAGGCGGTGCGCGACGCCTTCGATCCGCGCAAGGTTTTCCGCTGAGAGGCGCCCCGATGGCCGATAACGCTCCCCTCCTCCAGGTTCGCAACCTGTCGGTCGCCTTCGATTCGGGCAAAGCCGGCCGGGTCGTCGCGGTCGACGGCGTGTCGTTCGATCTCGCCCGCGGCGAAACGCTGGCCCTGGTCGGCGAATCCGGCTCCGGCAAGTCGGTGACCGCTCTATCGATCCTCCAGCTTCTTCCCTATCCGCTGGCCCGGCATACGCCCGAAAGCTCGATCCGCTATGCGGGCGAGGAGCTGGTCGGCGCGGCCGAGGGGCGGCTGCGCAACGTGCGCGGCAACCGCATCGCCATGATCTTTCAGGAGCCGATGACCTCGCTCAACCCGCTGCACTCCATCGAGCGGCAGGTGGGCGAGGTGCTGGTCATCCACAAGAAGCTCGGGCGCGAGGCGGCTCGGGCGCGGATCGTCGAGCTTTTGCGCCTGGTCGGTCTCGGCGCGCAGGCGGAGAAGCGCCTCGACGCCTATCCGCACCAGCTTTCGGGCGGGCAGCGCCAGCGGGTGATGATCGCCATGGCGCTGGCCAACGATCCCGACATCCTGATCGCCGACGAGCCGACGACGGCGGTCGACGTAACCATCCAGGCGCAGCTGCTCAAGCTCCTCAAGGAGCTGCAAGCGAAGCTCGGCATGGCCATCCTGTTCATCACCCACGACCTCGGCATCGTGCGCAAGATGGCGCAACGCGTATGCGTGATGCAGCAGGGCAAGATTGTCGAGGCCGGGCCGGTCGGCGAAATTTTCGAGCGCCCGAAGCACGCCTATACCCGGCATCTGCTTGCCGCCGAGCCCAAGGGCAAGCCGGCCGAAGCCGCCGCCGACGCGCCGACGGTCGTCGCCGCCCGCGACGTGCGGGTCTGGTTCCCGATCAAGGGCGGCGTGTTCCGGCGCACCCTCGGCCATGTGAAGGCGATCGACGGCGTCGATATCACGCTCAAGGAAGGACACACGCTGGGCATCGTCGGCGAATCGGGCTCGGGCAAGACGACGCTGGGCCTCGCCCTGTTGCGGCTCGAATCGGCGACCGGGGCCATCGCCTTCGACGGCCGCGAGATCCAGGCGCTGCGCGGAGCGGCGCTGCGTCCGCTGCGCCGCGAGATGCAGATCGTCTTCCAGGACCCGTTCGCGAGCCTGAGCCCGCGCCTGTCGGTCGGCGAGATCGTCGCCGAAGGGTTGAAGATTCACCGCATCGGCGCGGATGCGGCGGTGCGCGACGAAATGGTCGTCGCGGCGCTGCACGAGGTTCGCCTCGATCCCGACACGCGCCACCGCTATCCGCATGAATTCTCGGGCGGCCAGCGCCAGCGCATTTCGATCGCCCGCGCCCTCGTCCTCAAGCCGAAATTTCTCGTTCTCGACGAGCCGACCTCGGCTCTCGACATGTCGGTGCAGGCGCAGATCGTCGACCTGCTGCGCGAGTTGCAGGTCAAGCACCGCCTCGCCTATCTCTTCATCAGCCACGATCTGCGCGTCGTTCGCGCGCTGGCCGACGAGGTGCTGGTGCTCAAGGACGGCAAGATGGTCGAGCACGGGCCGGCGTCGCGCATTTTCGGCGCGCCGCAGGAGGCCTATACCAAAGCGCTGATGGCGGCGGCGTTCGAGCTTGAAGCGGTCGAAGGTGGGGTCGTCAGGACCTGATGGCCGTTCTTTTTTCTTCCGAGGCCGATGATCCGACCGCGTGGGTCGAGGCGTTGACCTGCCGTCTGCCGGGAATCGAGATGCGTATCTGGCCCGAGGTGGGCGACGTGCGCGACATCGAGGTGGCGCTGGTCTGGCGCTGCCCGCCGGGCGATCTCAGGCGTTACCCGAACCTTCGGCTCATCTGCTCGCTTGGCGCCGGAGTCGAACACGTTCTTGCCGATTCCGATCTGCCCCCCGGCGTGCCGGTGACCAAGATCGTCGATCCCGATCTGACCGCCGGGATGAGCGAATATGTCCTCGCCGCCGCGCTGCATTACCACCGGCAGTTCCCGATCTACGCCGCCTTCCAGCGCGACGGGCGGTGGAAGAAGCTGCGACGGCCCGATACCGCGCGCCGGCGCATCGGCCTGCTCGGCCTCGGCGAGCTGGGGTGCGACGCCGGCGCGAAATTCGTCGCCCTCGGTTTTCCGGTCGCCGGGTGGAGCCGCACGCCGAAATCCGTTCCCGGGATCGAAAGCTTCGCCGGCGCGGACGGCCTGCACCCGTTTCTCGCGCGTACCGACATTCTGATCTGCCTGCTGCCGCTCACCGCCGCGACGCGCGGCATCGTCAACCGCGAAACGCTCGCCGCCCTGCCCAAAGGCGCCTATGTGATCAACGCGACGGCCGTTGCTGCATCGCGTCGACATGCGGGCGGGATACTGAGCGCGCCAGTCAGCGGGCGCGACCTCGATTGAGCTGCCAGTTGGACGTTTGCAAATAGTGCTGGGCGAGAAACCGATAGGTGGCGCGGATCAGCCCCTCGGCCAGTTCGCCGCGCTCGACCGTCTGTTCCTGCCATTTAGGGATCAGGTCGTCCCATTTCATCATCTGGAAATGCAGGTCGTCGCGGATGGTGCGGATGAATTCGACCTGGGCGGCGAATTTCTTGACCACGATCAGCAACTCGCCGGTCTGGCCGTCGACCTGGTTGAACATGGTTTCGAATTCGTTCTTCGGCTTGCGGAACAGGTTCTGGACGCGGGTGATCTCCTCGACCATGCCGCGGTCGCGCCGATAAAGCTTGTTCAACTGCTCGACCTTCTCGCCGATGCGACGGATCATGCCGTAGCGGTCGCGCAACGCCTCGACATAGGCAAGCTCGCGCCCAAGGTCTTCGATCTTCTTGACCACTTCTTCCTTGCGGTTCCGCCCATAGCCGAGACGCTCAGCCATTTCGCTAAGGGCCTCGTTGACTTTTTGCTTGATCTTGGGATCGCCGGCGAGCTGTTGCAGCCTAGCGATGTCGTCGACCACCGATTCCTCCCCGGTCAGCCACAGCGCGAGCTGGACCGACAGCCGGTTGCGCGCTATCTCGCGATGTTTCTCCTCGAGCGTCCACGAGCACGACCCATCGAGCAATTCGCGCGGAATCGAATCGTTAGGCCGGATTTCCTTGACATGACGCAAGCCCTTCTCGACGATCGCCAGCAGCTTCTCGTCTGCGCCGTTTTCCGGCAGGTCGAATTCGCGCCTCAGCGTGCCCAGCGGCAACGCCGCCTTCATGTCACCGAGCGGCACATGAAACAACGGCTCCTCGATCTTGGACAGGGAGAAGAACGCGCCGTCGACGTTGAATACCTTGTGGTCGAAAACGAAATGCGTGCTGCGGTCGACCCGCCCGGCGGATGGCGGGGCGGTCGGCGGTTCGGAAGCCGCAGCCGCCGCAGGCGGTTGCACGGGATTCGGTTCGCCCATCGTTTTTCGGCGCCTCTTGCGCACATGTCCAACCACATCGGATGGACGTATCCTTAGAGATACTCAAGCCTGAAAACATTGCGATAGCCTTAACGGGACGTATACTTTATGTCGTTCCGTATTACTTTTAGCTTAACCGCCGGGGGAATTTTATTCTTTGGCCATTATCGCGGCGATGCGTTCGCCGAAATCGTTAAGATAAACCGCACCCTTCACTGTCCGCTCGACCAGTACGTTGCGGCGGTCTTTCTCGTCGATCCGTTTGCGGACAAGGCTGAGCTTGTTCAACGCCGCCACCGCCCGCGTCACGGCCGGCTTCGATATCGCCAGCGTCGCCGCGAGCCCGCGCACGGTGTGCGGCGGCGGCGTCAGATAGACGTTGAGCAGGATGGCCGTCTGGCGCTGGCTGAGATCGGCCGTGCCGGAAGTGAGGACGGCGACCAGCGCCCGGTACCAGCGTTCGATGGCGCGACGGGATTCAGGCGGCGTCGACATAGTTTTTTCTCCGATCCGCTCCTTACGCCCGCCGACCGCCGAAGCGCCCGGCGAGCATCGCGAAGACGGCGCGCAGCGTTTGCATCTCGGCCCCTTCGGGGCGGCCTGGGCGGCCGGCGAGATTCCAGGCGAACAGGTCGAAATGCGCCCACGGAATGCCCTTGCCGACGAACGCCTCCAGGAACAGCGCGGCGGTGACCGCGCCGGCATAGGGCCCGTCGGAGAAGTTGTTAAGGTCGGCCACCTTGCTGTCGAGACGCTTGCGGTAAGGACGCCAGAGCGGCATCCGCCACATCGGGTCGGCCTCGGTCGCAGCATGGCGCGCGAGATCGGCCGCCAGCGCCTCGTCGTTGCAGAATAGCGCCGGCAACTCGGGGCCAAGCGCCACGCGCGCCGCCCCCGTGAGTGTGGCGAAATCGATCAACAGCGCCGGATTTTCCGCCGTCGCGTCGGCGAGCGCGTCGGCGAGGATCAGTCGCCCTTCGGCATCGGTATTGCCGATCTCGACCGTCAATCCCTGGCGCGAGCGGATGACGTCGAGCGGCCGGATGGCGTTGCCGGCGACCGCGTTCTCCACCGCCGGCACCAGCACGCGCAATCGCACCGGCAGCTTCGCCTCGACAACCATCCGGGCGAGGCCGAGCGCATGCGCCGCCCCGCCCATGTCCTTTTTCATCAGCTTCATGCCCGTATCGGGCTTGAGGTCGAGCCCGCCGGTGTCGAAACACACGCCCTTGCCCAGAATCGTCACTCGTGGATGACCGGCCTTCCCCCAGCCAAGGTCGATCAGTCGCGGCGCCCGCACGCTCGCCCGCCCGACGGCGTGAATCAGCGGATAATTGCGTTTGAGAAGATCGCCCCCCTCGACGATCCGGGCCGTCATGCCCAGCCCGCGCGCCATGGCGCGGGCGGCGGCGGCAAGTTCGGCCGGTCCCATATCCTCGGCCGGCGTATTGACGAGATCGCGCACCAGTTCGTCGGCGCCAGCCTCGCGAAGCACTCGCTTGCGGTCGGCGGCGCGCGGCCAGACCAGCGCTGCCGGCGCGCGCCGGGCCTTGCGATAGCGGGTGAATTCGTACGATCCCATCGCCCAGGCGAGAGCCGCGCGCGTGGCCGCCGGTTCCGCCGGTTCGGGGTCGAGACGATACGTGCCCGCCGGCAGGCGCAGCGGCAACCCGGCGATCGTCCATAAATCCTCGGCGCCGCCATCGCCGGCAATGCCGATAAGCGCCCGCCCCGGGCGGCCGTAGCGCCCCGGTACAAGACAGATTTCGCCGGCCGCGGCCCCGAAGCCGCTGCCCATGGCGAAATTGCGCGCCGTTGCCGGCGCTGCTTTGCGCCAGCGGGCGAATTCCGCCGGCGTCATCAGGGTCATGGGCATGGTCGTGGCGGACGCGGCGGCCTTGAGCGGCAGGGGCATGGATCAATCCGTTGGACGAGGGGTGATCGGAGACGGGGTAACTGCACCGCCACCATGCCCTGAAACCGGCCGCCTGAAAAGAGCGCTTCCCAGCTTGCCCGCATCATCGGTTGCCGGTTATTGTGCCGGACCATGAGCGACTTCATTCTTTATATCGGCAACAAGACCTATTCGTCCTGGTCCTGGCGCGGCTGGCTTGCCTGCAAGATCGCCGGCATATCGTTCGTCGAAAAAACCATCCCGTTGCAGGAGGCTGGTTTCAAGGAGGCGATCCTCAAGATTTCGCCGTCAGGGCGCGTGCCGACTCTGCATCACGGCCGGGTCGCGGTGTGGGAATCGCTCGCCATCGCAGAATATCTCGCCGAATTGCGGCCCGAGGCCGGGATCTGGCCGGCCGAAACAACGGCCCGCGCCCATGCCAGGGTTATCAGCGCCGAAATGCACGCCGGCTTTGCCGAACTGCGTACGGCGATGTGGATGAATATACGTCGCCGTTTTCCGGGCAAGCGACGCACGCCCGGCGCGCTCGCCGATATCGCGCGCATCGCCGAGCTGTGGCGCGAAACCCGCGCCGCGTTCGGCCAGGGCGGGCCGTTCCTGTTCGGCCGGCGCTTCAATTTCGCCGATGCGATGTATACGCCCGTCGTCGCCCGCTTCGTGACCTGGGAACCGGAACTGCCGGCCGACGCCAAGGCCTATGTCGAGGCGGTGTGGGCGCAGCCCTGGGTCCGGGAATGGTGCGCCGATGCGGCGGCCGAGCCGTGGACGATCGCCCGCGACGAGGACCCGGACCGCCCGCATTAACGGCGAAAGATCGAAAATCAGCGAATGATGCCGGCCTCGAAATAATAAAGCGCTGCGCCGGAATGAAGCTGCAACGCAACGCCGTCGACCGCGGTTTGCTGGCGGATCAGCTTGCCGAACGGATTGCCCGCGTCGAGCGCCTTGCGATTGTTCGGGTGCCACAAGGCGCGGGTCAGGCCATAGACGATTTTCTCGTCGACATCGGCCGCGACCAGCCACAGCGCCCCGATATTGAGCGACGGCGTATCGTCAACATTGCGATAGAGTTTGGCGGGAATCGTGCTTTCAGTGAAAAACGGGAAGGCGGCGCGCAGGCGGCTGGCGTTTTGGCCGGCGATCGGGACGAGGCGGATGTCGATATCCTTGGCCAGATCGACGATGGTCGTCGACGGCGCCCCGGTCATTTCGAAAAAAGCGTCGAGCTTGCCCTCGCGCAAGGCGTCGGCCGCCTCGCCGGGCTTCAGATTCTGGACGCGCAGATCGCGCTCGCCGATGCCGAGCGACTGCAGGATGGCCCGCGCCGTAACCAGCGTGCCCGATTCCTTCTCGCCGAGCGAAACCCGCTTGCCGCGCAAATGGCGAATCTCGCGGATGCCGCTATTGTCACGAGCGACGACATGCATGGTTTCGGGGTAGAGATTGGCGATCGCCCGCAGGTTCTTCACCGCGCCCTGACGGCGATAGGGGCCGGTGCCGTGAAACGCCCAATAGGCTATATCGGCCTGGCACAGGCCGGATTCGAAACGCTGGGCGGCGATGGCTTCAACATTGGCGACCGAGCCGGCCGTCGTCTGCGCGACCGCGATCAGCCCCGGCACGCCGCAGCTGCCGCCGCGCGCGCAGTCGCGCGCCCCGGGGGGCGAGCTGACCACGCTGCTGATCAGCGTGCCGACGGTGAAATAGCCGGATTCGGTCGGGCCGGTCGCGATACGGAAAAACCGCGCTTCCTGGGCCAGCGCCGATGCGGGCGCAAATCCGGCCGCGGCAAGAAAAGCGCCGCCGCTTTTCAGCACATCGCGTCGTGAAATGCCTGCCATTGCCCGTCCGTTCCGAAGCCGGCGCCCTGTCGTACAGGACTGAAAATATCGGAGAAAAAGCCCGAGACCTAAACCTATCGCGCGCGCGTGCGG